>CALGUD010000151.1 GCA_937901915.1 uncultured Flavobacteriaceae bacterium | reverse complement strand
ATTGGAACAGGGTATCAAAAGAGGGTATGCCTATGAATATGATGCTTTAAACCGTATAGAAGGAGCCCAATTCACCAAACATAACGGCAGCGCGTACCAGTTTGCAGTAGGTTATAACCTCTGGGGGCTTACTTATGACAAAAACGGGAACATAAAATACCTGCAGCGTTCAGGCAGCAGCGGACAGTTTGATGACCTGGATTACCTGTATGACAGTGGGAACAAATTACTTTCTGTGACTGATGCCCATACTTCAACAGAAGGTTTTAACGATGGTAATAAAACCGGGTATGATTATGGATATGACCTGAACGGTAACATGGTCAAAGACCTTAATAAAGGAATTGGTACTTCCAGTGTAAATGGTATAACCTATAATCATTTAAATTTACCAACTGAAGTTAAGTTCAACAATTCCAATACGCAAAGAATTAACTATATTTATAGTGCCAATGGAGCAAAACTCCAAAAAATAGTCAATGAAAATGGTAGTGTAACGACCACGGACTATGCCGGTAATTTTATTTACGAAAACAGTTCTTTGAAGTTTTTTAACCAGGCTGAGGGTTATGTGGAGCCTGTAAACCCAAACAATTATAGTGCCGGGTTTAATTATATATACCAGTATAAAGACCACTTGGGGAACATACGACTCTCCTATAAAAATATAGGAACTACCGGTATTCCAAACCTTGAAATACTGGAGGAGAATAATTATTATCCATTTGGGCTCAAGCATAAAGGGTATAATAATAACACATCTGCGAATGCAAATAGTGTGGCGCAAAAGTTTAAGTATAATGGTGTTGAACTGGAGAAGTCTTTAGGGCTCAACCTCTATGAAATGGATTTCAGGCAATATGACCCAGTTATTGGCAGGTTTAATTCTATTGACCCAGTTACGCATCATTCATTCTCAACTTATAATGCCTTTGACAACAATCCAGTATTTTGGGCAGATCCAAGTGGGGCTAATTCTGATGCTGCTATAGGAGCAGATGGTTTAACAAATGAGCAATGGTTAGAATATTCAAGACCCGGAGGAGGAGGTTTTGATGCTATGAGAGTGCAAGCTAGAGAAAATTTTCAAGAAGAGATAAACGATATAAGAGAGAAGAATAAAAAAAGTAGTGCTGAAGGAGAAAATCTTGAAGAGATTGATTTTCAAGATGATCAACTATTAGAATTCTATATGGACTTAGTTGGGTATTTAGATCAATATGCAGCATATAATGCTGAACAACTTTTATTTAAACATAGAGGTTATAAGACTTCTCTCACTTCTTATAAGAAGAACCAAGTAACAAAAACTAATATATATAATTTAAAAGGCAGTTATGCTTTGCCATTTGGTTCCAAAGTTAGTGGATATAATAGACGAGGTCTTTCAGGCCAACTCAGGTTTACAAATGATAACATAACAAAAGTTTATAATTTAATTTATGTCACTGGTGATGTTATTGATAGCTTTGTAGATTCAAGTACATCAAATGTTAGTGATTATACTAATCAGCTGTCAGGATATCCAATACATTTTTATGCTGGGAGTAGATATGTAGGTGGTATAGGTTTCTCTACAATGGCAGACAGAGATCTTTGGATAGATTATTACTATGATTATAAAGTAAAAGATCATTACAATACATTAAATAACGTTTATTATAAAAATGGATCAAACCCTGAATACCCGGCCATTAAAAATTAGTTTTATAATTTTTCTGATTTTGTTTTCCTGTAAGAAATCTACAGAGACTGAAAATAATCCAATAAGAGGTTTCTTTGTATCTAAAGAAAAAAACCACGACAAAGTTGAGATCTATCATTTTGACAATAATAATCTCAGAGTTTTTTCTATTTTAGATTCTGCTGTAACCACTTATAATAGCAAAAATTTTTCAATTGAAAAAATTAGTTCCGATTCGGTTTTAAATGTCAACATAAAGAATCATCAAAATTTAGTATTAAAAAGAATTAATTTGGAATACGAAACCAGTATTGAAAATATAAAGCATGGTTATTGGTTTAACAAAACATCAGGGGATTATATAAAATTTGTTTTTGATGCTAACGATGTTCTACACTACGAAAATTTAAACGGTCGAGGAATATTTTACGAAATAGAGAGTTCAACTTACTTTGACCTCTTTACACTTATTATGATTTTTAGTGTTAATCAAGATATATTTATTTTTTTAAATACAAATGAGAATGAATTTGAATGGTATAATTTAACAAACAACAATCTACATGAAAAGCAATATTATAAATATGAAAGCTTAGTTAACAATAACTTATTTGGAATATGGAAGAATAATTCTTCAAGAATAACTCTAGAATTTTCCGAAAAAGAACTTCTAGTTAGAGATAATGAGTATCAACATATTGACACACTGAAATGGATAATGGGACTTAATTCAAAAGAATTTTTTACAATTGACAGCTTCAAAAGAACAGAGTGTTATAAAATTGAAAAATTAACACAGGATTCATTAATTATTAAAAGTCCTAGAAAATTAGAGGAAGTTTTTTTGAAGTAGCCCCACGCTTGTGCAATATATAAATAAAACAACTGTAAAGGTTGTGTTTTTTTAATTTCAACTAATCCACCACCTCCCCCAATTAAAAGTTATTAGGTTAATTGTTATTTGTTAATTGGTTTGGTTTCTGTGTAAGAGTTATAAAAGTACTACTGGCTTAACATGAATTTTCCTTAGGGCTAAATTGAAAAAATTAGTTTTTTATTTTAAAACAAGTGACTATGTTTTATGTTCCTTCCCCAAGGGGGAAGGTGTCATCCCACCACTAGGGATTGACGGATGGGCTTTTTTTCAACCCTTTCCGTCTTATTCCGTCTTTGGGCCGGAATAAGCCACCTTTCCCTGTCCAGGGAAAGGAGCTTTTACTTTTAGTTTTTTATATAAGCAGATTGCCGCGTCGTTCTCTGTGTTCACTCCTCGCAATGGACGCTCTTAAGAAAACTAATATTTAAGTAGCGATTGTACATTATATCCTTGTAATTTTTCTGCTCCTTTTAAAAAAGAAAGTTCTATTAAAAAATTACATTGCACGATTTGGCCTCCGAGCCTTTCTACTAATTTACAGACTGCTGCTGCAGTACCACCAGTTGCCAGGACATCGTCATGGATTAAAATCTTATCTCCCTTTTTAATAGAATCAGTGTGGATTTCAAGGGTATCGGTGCCGTATTCGAGTCCGTAGCTTTCAGAAATGACCGCTGCAGGCAATTTATTGGATTTCCGGACCGGTATAAACCCGGCATTGAGATTGTTTGCCAGGAGCGTTGCAAAGAAGAAACCCCGGCTTTCCATACCAATAACCTTATCAATTTTAGTGTTTCCAACCATTTTTAAAAGCGCCTGTGAGGTATATGCAAAAGTTTCTGCATCGGCCAGTAAAGGGGTAATGTCTTTAAAAATGATCCCTTTTTTGGGAAAATCAGGTATATCCCTGATATAATCGCTTAAATTCATGAGGCTAAGATAAAAAAAAGAGCCTTGACGAATCAAGGCTCTTTAAAATTAAAATCTAAAATTATTAATTAAATCCTACCGCATCAACATAAATAATTCCACTTCCACTATATTGAATTCCAAAAGCTGTAAATTCTGTTGGACTTCCAATATCAGAAAAAGGAATTTCAAAAGTATTCCATCCTGGATTAAGAGGTCGGAATGTTTGGTGTGGATCTGTATCATTGAATTGACCATTTAGAGCAATTCTTGCTTGTTGGCCACTTTCAGGAGTAAAAATTGATACTTTAAGTGTTGTATAACCAGATATATCTACTGCAGCATCAGCTTGATAATTACCAGCACTCCATGTATTTGTTCCATAATCAATAGCCATTGATGTGGATCCTAAAAACACTTCATCGGTTGCGGAGTAATCTATTGTAGAGTTCCATCCTCCGGATGACCACCCGGCTTTAATAGGCCCTTCATTGTATACTTCGTAACCATAAGAAGAGTCAAAGCCAACATCATCAACATAAATAACTCCACTTCCACTGTATTGAATACCAAAAGCTGTAAATTCTGTTGGGCTTCCAATATCAGACAATGGAATTTCAAAAGTATTCCATCCTGGGTTAAGAGGTCTGAAAGTTTGATGCGGATCTGTATCATTGAATTGACCATTTAAAGCAATTCTTGCTTGTTGACCACTTTCAGGGGTATAAATCGATACTTTTAGAACATCATACCCTGTAATATCTACAGCAGCATCAGCTTGATAATTACCAGCACTCCATGTATTTAATCCAAAATCAATAGCCATTGATGTAGATCCTGTCAACTTTTGAGCAGCAGAAGAGTAATCAATCGTAGAATTCCAACCACCAGATGACCACCCAGCTTTAATAGGGCCTTCTTGATAAATGCTATAACCCAATATAGGAGGAGTAATAACATTTAATCCAAAATCATTAATAGCATCATCTGATGCTAAAATATCATCAACAATATGAATTATACCATTTGTTGCAGTAATATCAGGTGTAACTATGTTTGCAGGTGTATCAAATTTATCCTGGATCCGTATAGGATCACCTGTAATTACCTCTATAGTTTCTCCTTGTAGAGTTGGAATTTCTCCAACCAAAACATTCGAAGTTATAAAACCGTCAATGACATGATACAACAATAAAGAAGAAAGAGCATTTATCTCAGGATCAGTATCTACTTCTGAAAGATCTGTAAAACCTCCGGTTAAAAGTAATATTTCCAGCGCTTCATTGGTGGGTACAAAAACCGTCAATGGATTTGAATTAGTAGTTAATTGGTCCAGTAAGCCTGCTGTTTCCACCGCATCAGCAAATAATGTATAACCAGCATCTCTTGCGCGTTCTACAATATTTAATGTAGCCGTTTTTACTATTTGTACTATAGAATTTGACAGAAGAACTTTATTAACACCATGAATAACACCATTCGTAGCTTGAACATCTGCTAAAATAACATTTGCATCTACTTCAGACTGATCATTTACTTTAGCCAAAACTTCATCACCATCCTGATCACCAGGCGAAGCAACCTCAAACTCTTCACCTTGCATAGAAACATGTGGCCCAATGGCATCAGATGCTAAAATATTCTGATCTGAAATTACGTGATAAAGCAAAATTTCTGTTAATAAATCTACAGGAACTTCACTTAAGCTAGCATATCCTAAATCATTTTCCACAGACAACATAAATGCCTGGAAGGCGCCATTGGTAGGTGCGAATAAAGTAAAAGTTCCACTACCAGAAAGAGTAACATCTAAACCTGTTAGGGAAAGAGCTTCAGCAAGCATAGAAAATGAAGGATTCCCATTTGCATGATCAACTACGGTTGGTGGCATTAGTATACCATCTATACCATGCACAACACCATTCGATCCCGAAATGTCTAACATACCACTTACACCATTAGCTACTCCATTAAGTTCAAAACCTGATTCCCGGTTTATGTATAAACTTAAATTTGTATTGTCAGGACCTGAGGCCATGGTGGTTAAATAACCGGTTCCTATATTAGCAGAAAAATCCGCCGTTCCTGTATTTATAAGATGGTTTAATAAAACCTGTTCCAGTTCTTCATCACTCAGTCCTGACAAATCAGTACTATTAAAAGCTGAATTTGTAGGAGCAAACAATGTATAGGTAGTGGTTTCATCTAATGTACTGTCAAGACCTACACTTTGCAAACTTTGCAATAACGAGCTTAATTCCGGATTTGAGGAAACAATTTCTGTTACCGTCCGGGGTTCTTCCCCAAGCTGAGGATATTTATTATCATCCTCATCACATGATGTAACTACTGAAATAGTAATAGCTACAAACAAAAGCTTGCGTATTATATTCTTATATATTTTTATCATAATTTAATACTTTTATTTTTTATTAAATACTACAGGAAGCCCATATCATCAATATAGAATGTTCCTTGCTCAATCTGGAAATAGATTCTATAAATTGTTTGAGGCCCTGTTCCTGCAGCAAACATTTTGGATAAAGGAATTTCTATTTGAGTCCAATCTCCAGGCTCCCAACCAAAATCAGGATTTGAGATTTGCAGAACATTGTCTGAAGCATCCCAGTGAATACCATCTCCCTGGTCACTATGATTAACTCCAAAAACTAACCTTTGGTTTGGTGCTGTTGCATAAACTTTAAACACTAATGTCGTATAGTTTTTAAAAGTAGCTCCCAAAGATTTATCTTCATCTATGGTATTTATTGACAAACCACCCCAACCAGAAATATCTGCTCTAATTGAATACTGTCCTAACGCCGGATCATCGTCAATTGTGCCACCGGACCAGCCGTCAAATGTCCAGTCAGGATTTAATGAATCTACAAATATTGGATAATTAAATCCATACGATTCGGATACCACAGAGGCTCCAAGATCGGTGGTAACTCTAATATAGGCCTGAGTGGTTCCTTCCGGAACATAAGCTACAATTTGGTCATTATCATGTTCTCTCACCTGGGCAATATTTTCAACCAGATTTCCATCCTCCTCAGATCCGGTAAAGAAAACTACTTCTTTAAGGTGCGTAAAATCTCCTCCACCAATAATAACTATGTCTCCCGTACCATCATTTCCCGTTTCATAACCGGTAATTGTCAGTAACGTAAAATCATATTCGGCCACACCATGCTCTGTCTCTAATCTTAATTTATTAGAGCCAATAACAGGTGCTTCTTCAGGAATGGAAGAAATAATAAGATTGTCAGTAACATATACCGGATTATACCCGGCTTCATATCCATTGTACTTAATGGATTTTACGGATGCTAAATTTTCCCCTTTAATGTAATAAAGGTTTTCAAGAACTCCTTGCTCTACAGACACATTCTCCCTTGCTTCAGCCACACTTGTAATTACCGGTGGTTGAGGATTTCTGTTATGCAGAGCTTCAGGATCGTTAAACTCATTGTCGCATGACGATAAGGTCATTATCAGGGACCATACGAGTATCGAATATTTCGATACATTATATAAATATTTAAATTTTTTCATAATCTTTTTTTATTAATAATATGGAACCGGGTCTTGCAATAAAGCCGGGTTATTAATAGTTTCGTTTGTTGGATACGGAAATAAAAGCTTGGCCGGATCACTAACAGTTACCATCTTAGAACTTACTACCGGTGGTGCCTGGCTATCATCATACGTACCACGTTCTACATTGGAAAGATACTCCAAGGCATCTGCAGTGTCTAATCTGATAACATCATACCAATGTTCCATTTCCAGAGCAAACTCAATTTTTCTTTCGTGAAAAACATCATCAAAAGTTGCTAAACCGGCTAAATCCGGTAATCCTGCCCGGTTTCTTATTTTGTTTACATCTTCCGTAGCGTCAGCTATGGTTCCCCCACCACCTTGAATGATAGATTCCGCATGTATTAGTAAAACATCGGCATATCTAAGTATGTATGTGTTGTTAGGATAACTTTGCTGAGCACCACCGCCAATTGAAGAAGGGTTCCCCACTACATATTTTTTAATGGCTTTTAAAGTTCCCTGTGCATTGGCATTATCCGGTACGGTATACCCACCGTTAATTTCTTCATAAAAAGCACCACGGTCCATAATAGTTGCATGGTATCTTTCGTCCATATCCTGGTCTTCATACGCTTCCTGTAGATCAATTGAAGGCCCGATAGCTGACCATCCATCAGAAAAACCGGTAATACCTGAAAGCGCGTATAATGATTGTACACCATTACCTTCTGCATACTCACCGGAACCGGTCCATTGCAATGCAATAATACTTTCAGGGTTATTATCATTTTCCGTAATGAATAAATCCATATAGCTACCTTCAGTTCCATCAGCCCCGGTACCACCTAATAATTTAAATTCATTGGAATTTATAACTTCATCAGAATATCTATAGGCGTTAATGTATCCATCAGGATCATCAATTGCAGAAGCTGCGGTTAAATAAACTTTAGCCAACATTGCTTTTGCACCATTTGAAGAAATCCTGCCCGGGGCAGTCCCTTTAGTATAAGTAATATTCTCGATAGCATATTCAAGATCTTCTATCATAAATCTGTAAACATCTGAAACCCGGTTTCTGGGTATTGATGCCTGATCAACATACAATGTATTATCTTCTATAATAGGTACAGAACCAAAAATTCTAACCAGGTAAAAGTATGCGATGCTTCTCATGGCCCTGGCTTCACCCACAGCATTATTAATCAGTTCATCAGAAACTAAACCTGAAGCCGCCTCAGGCACTGCATTAATTACAGCATTAGACTGGGCAACCACAGCATAAAGCGATGTCCAGGCTACTCCTAATGTGTTGTGTTGGCCGGTTATCGCAAAGTTGTCAAAATCCTGATTTCTCGGATCCCATGTTCTACCGGTACCAGCAGCCAAATCGCCTATACACCATGAAACATTTGACACAAAATCATACCAGGGTTTGGAATACAGGGCATTTGTTGAAGCCTGTACCTGCTCGGGAGTTTTATAGAACTCTGCTGCATTATAGGAATCTTCGGGCGGACGATCTAAAAAATCATCACCACATGCACCAATAGCTAAAAATATAATAGCCATCGATAAAAGCTTTACTTTAAATAAATTATTTTTCATCATATTAATTTTTATTTACTAAAATTCAACATCTAAACCTAAGGTAAATGTTCGTGGCGTAGGATAACGTCCATTATCAACACCCATCAATAAATTGTTCTGGTTTAGCGCTCCTACTTCAGGATCATAACCTGAATAGTTGGTAAATGTGTATAAGTTTTGAACCGAACCATAAATATTGATTCTGCTGATCCCGACTTTTTCAAAAACCACTGGCGGTATTTGATAACCCAATCGTACATTCTGAATCCTTACATAAGATCCATCTTCAATATATCTGTCCGATATAAGAATATTTGGAGTCGAATTACTTGTATACCTTGGATGTGTAGCATTCGGATTAGAAACTGACCAATAATCAGATACTGAAGCCAGCTGATTTCTGTAAGTCAAATTTGTAGCTGTTAGCGAACGCCCAATAGCATTAAATACATCATTACCGTAAGACCCCTGAACAAAAACACTTAAATCAAAGCCTTTGTACCTGAATGTATTCTGCCAGCCGAAAGTTACATCCGGATGCGGATTTCCGATTACAGTTCTGTCATCACCATTAATAACGCCATCTCCATTTACATCCCTAAATTTAATATCTCCTAACCATGTTCTGCCAACTACACTTGCATCACCTACCTCCTGACCAAACTGGATTGGTGCATTTTGCAGGTCGCTCATAGTTCTGAACATGCCTTCTACCTGGTATCCGTAAAACATACCTATTGGTTCGCCAACTACTGTCCTGGTCAACACCTCATTAGTATCGTCAAGACCGGTTTGCCCGTTTATAGATAAACCATCTACCAATTCCAGCACTTCATTTTTATAGTGAGAAACTGTTAAAGAAGAATTCCATGAGAAATCACCTGCTCCTATTGTATTGTAATTTAAGGTAAAATCAATACCTTTATTTTCCATTTCACCTAGGTTAACCCATGGTGCCTGAATAGATCCGGGACCGGTTCCCCCCACAATGAAATCGGTTAAAGCCAGTTGATACAAAAATTTACTGGACAACTTACGATACACCTCAATTGTAGATGAAAATCTTGACTGGAGGAAGGAAAAGTCTAAACCTAAGTTAACCTGTCTCGATTCTTCCCACTGAAGATCTGGCTTTGGAAAGTTTGCTATTTCAAAACCTGTTCCCAGACCTGTAGAAACAGCATTTAAGTTAGAACCATAGGCAAAATTGCTTATGTTTTGGTTACCCACTTCACCATAACCTCCATATAATTTAATATTTTCGAAGGTATTAAAATTATCCATAAAAGCTTCGTTTGAAATTCTCCAGGATGCAGAAACAGAAGGGAAATAACCCCACTTGTTACCGGTTGCAAATTTCGAAGACCCATCAGCCCTTATGGATGCCGTAACACTATATCTATTATCAAAAGAGTATATTAAACGGCTTAAGTACGACTCCAGGGCTGTACTGCCTTTATATTCATCTGCAAGGTCACCCGTTGTATTAGAGAGATTGAGAGTTGGCACATTATTGTCAATAAAACCAACACCATTTGCAATGATACCTCCCCAGGAAGATTCCTGAGCCTCATGACCTACTAAGAAGGTAACATCATGTTTATCATTAAATAATTTATTATAAGTTAAAAGGTTTTTAACGATCCAAAAATCATTGTTTTCCCTTCTTTTGTTTAATCCGTTAGCATCAACTGTTATGGCTCCGTAAGAATAAGACTTTTGAAACCGGTCGTTTTGGTTGTTACCAAAGTCTCCACCAAATTCTGTACGGTAAGTTAGTCCATCCAGAAGTTTAAATTCGGCAAATAAAGTACCTAAAATCCGGTCTCTACGTAATGTGTTGGTAGCGCTATTTATTTCTGCAATGGGATTTGGAACTGCTAAGGATATCTCGTTAGGTGTGGTTGGCCCGGCGTAAGATCCATCTGGATTATAAACCGATACTGCAGGGTTATTTCTAAGAGATAAAGAAACTATACCTCGGGAATTACCACTTAATATGAGATCTTCATTAGTTCTGCTCGCAGTAATATTTGCACCAACTCTTATACCATCGGTTATTTTTGAATCAATATTTAAACGTATTGATGTACGGTCAAATCCAGAACCAATAACGGTCCCTTCCTGATCAACATAAGAGGCAGAAAGATAATAATTTATTCCTTCGTTACCCCCTGAAAATGACAGCTGGTGGTTTTGCATATAAGCAGACCGGTAAATTTCCTGTTGCCAGTTTGTACCAGGCCCTAAAAGCTCGGGCCTAAGAAACTCTATTTGCTCATTAAGGTCAAATATTTCATTCATTTCATTTTGCAATCTCGCATAACCGGGAAGATCTAAAACATCTAATAATTTAGTAGGTTGTTGAATACCTACATAACTATTGTAAGTGAGTTTGCCCCTACCGGTTTTCCCTCTTTTAGTAGTTATAATAACAACACCATTAGAACCTCGTGATCCATAAATAGCTGTTGCCGAAGCATCTTTTAAAATATTAACAGATTCTATATCATTTGGATTTAATGCGGCCAGCGGGCTTACACCCACAGAACCGGCCATATCATTGTTTTGATCATTACTCGAAGCAATGGAGCGTCCGCTTGTTCCTGTATTATTGGAATCTCCTGAGATGGGAACCCCATCAATTACATATAGAGGCTCACTTGAGCCCTGAATAGAGCCAACACCACGAATCCTTACAGAAACTGAAGCTCCGGGCTGTCCGGAATTTAAGGTTACAGATACCCCTGCTGCACGTCCTTGCATAAGCTGATCAATACTAACCTGGGGTATAGTTGCCAGGTCTTCAGTTTTAATTGTTGATACAGAACCGGTAATATCCTCTTTCAGCTGAGAACCATAACCTATTACAACTACTTCTTCTAAATCCTGGAAGTCTTCTAAAAGGGTTACATTAATAATTTCCCGTCCGGATACAGGGATTTCCTGGGTTGAAAACCCAACATAACTAAAAACCAATGTGGCGTCTGGCGTGACGTTTATTTGGTAATTTCCGTCAATGTCGGTTGTAATACCGTTTGACGTGCCTTTTTCTATTACATTTACGCCAGGCAGAGTGATACCATTTTCGTCAGAAACAGTACCGGACACCGATATTGTTTGCGACCAGGCAACTCGCACCAATGCAAAGAAAAAGGCAAGCAATAAAAATCTAGTTTTACTCATAATTATTAAATTGGTTAGGTTAAAAAATTGTGTAGGTATAAAGTGGCCTTAAAAAACAATAGAACTTATTGTTCTATGGTTTAATAGTTACTAATAAGAATGACCAAAATTCCAAACCCTATTTTTTTTAAAAAATAAGTCTGAAATCCAAAATTTGAGGCATCCAAATTTAAATACTGTGTAATTATGATATTAATATTATTTTATCATTTAATTATGTTATCCATACAAATTCATCCAATTTTTATGATAATATAATATTCGGCATTGAACTTTTACGTTGGCTTAAAGTTTAATTCTCACAAATGAATTATTTAAACTTTTAAATGTAAGGTAATGACGTAAAAAAATTCCTTCTTGTAAATATAGAAAAGTTATAGTAATTTACTGAAGTAGATTCTTCCAGTAATATATAATATTTATAGCTTTGTTAAGAATCTCACCTTAACCATTAATCAAGATGAGATCCTTATTATAATTTAAATTTGAAGAAAAAATTTTCCTGGCTAACAGATGATAGTTGTAGTAACAGGGATAATTAATATAAACCCTTATTTTTTCCTATTAAGTTTATGATGTTATTTACAGAACTTGTTGAAGTGAATTCATCCTCCGGTGAATTTATTACGTAATCTACCAATTTGTCAATTGTAGAGGTTGATACATGCATTCTGGTATCTGACGATGCATAGTAAATAAACACAGTTCCGTCCTTATCACAAATCCATCCGTTAGCAAATAAAACATTGGGTACATCACCCACAGTTTCGTAATAGTCCGGAGCCATAAAGTACCCCGCAGGTTGGTGGTTTACTTTGGATATATCATTTAAATCTGTCATAAACATATACAACACATATCGTAAACCTCCCGCTGTATTTCTAACCCCATGAGCTAAATGCAACCATCCTTTTTCTGTTTTTAAGGGGGCTGGGCCTAAGCCGTTTTTAAGTTCAAAAACGGTATGGTATACTTTATTATTAATTATCCTTTCATTTTCTACAATGGGGTTTGTCATGTCATTTACATAACCAAGACCAATACCACCACCGCCACCGACATCAATAAAACCATCCTGCGGGCGTGTGTACAATGCATATTTTCCATTTACAAACTCCGGATGCAGTACTACATTTCGTTGTTGCCCTGTGTTAGAAACCAAATCCGGCAATCGTTCCCAATTCACCAGATCCTTAGTCCTTACAATCCCGGCATTAGCAACCGCTGCACTCGTATCATTAACAGGAGCATTCGGGTCTTTTCTTTCTGTACAAAAAACTCCATAAATCCAACCGTCTTCATGTTCAGTAAGGCGCATATCATATACATTGGTATCTGGGTCAGAAAGTTGGGGTATAACAATCGGTTTATCCCAAAACTCAAAGTGGTCAATACCGTTGGGGCTTTCTGCTATGGCAAAAAAAGATTTCCGGTCATTGCCTTCAACCCTGACGGCCAAAATGTATTTGTTTTTCCACTTTATTGCCCCGGCGTTAAATGTTGCATTAATCCCGATTCTTTCGAGGCCGTTGGGATTGGTTTCGGCATTTAAATCATAACGCCAATGAACAGGGGCATGTTCATGGGTTATAATTGGATTTTTATATCTCACATAAATGCCATTGTTATGTTCATAAGGTTCATTATCTTTTTCTATAACTTTTTTATAAAATCGCATCAATGATTCATGATTATGAATCTTTGTAATTGAATCTATTGACTTCGTATCACTCATTTATAAATTCTATCTTTTATGTTAATTATTCTCCAATTTATCCCACCAATTTTTCTTGAGTATTATTGCACATCCCACAAGAATAATCAAGGATATATATACGGGCACATCTTGCCTGAAAATTAAATACATAGGTAAAACCACCAATGTTGTTTGTGCCACAATCCCCACTGTTACATTAAGCATATCGCTCCAAAAATCTTTATTTCCTTCAAAACCGGGATCATCGGCAACAACTTTGTCATGAATTGGTTTCCAGAAACCCCATGGCCTGACATTCTTATAAAATGCTTTTAAAACTTCTTCATTTGTTGGTGGGGCTGCATATGTACCCACAATAGACCCAATAATGGAAAATAATAGAATTACCGGGAATAAATATAAGCCCAATACATCCGGATAGAGTTCCGGAACTATACCTGCCGAAACTAACCCGGCAACCATTCCCCAGAAAAATCCTTCACCGTTAAATCGCCACCAATACCATTTTAAAACGTTCGCTGCTACATAACTTCCATACAATACAGAAACTATCCACTGCAATATGGAATTTACATCTTCGGCAAATATCCCTAAAATGATACTTACTACCACCACTATTAAACCTGTGGTGTAATTCATACCTTTAATCTGAATAGATGATGCAGTAGGGTTTTTATATTTTAAATATATATCATTTACCAGATAAGCCTGAGCAGCATTTAAAGTCCCTGCAAAGGTTGACATGAAGGCAGATATTAAACCTGCCAATAAAAGTCCTAATAAACCAACGGGTACAAATTCTTTAATGGCTGTTGGTAATATTAATTCAAGATCTACGTTACCGGTTGAGTTATGTAAGTTCAAATCTTCATAATATATTAAAGCCAAAGCAGCAAAACCGGCTATCATTAAATATCTGATAGGCATTAAGATAACAGAAACAAAACCACTCATTTTTGAAGCTTCCGCCGGAGATTTTGTAGACAATATTTTTTGCATATCGTATGTAGGTGCTGGGCCGGCAATACTAACCAGCACACCTTTAAAGACCATCATCATAAAGAAAATGGTAAACAGACCAAATTTATCACTTTTGATTTTGTCATTTACTTCCGGTATAATTTCACTCCAATCAAGATCTAAAGTCCAACCAAAAGTGGGTGACATCCATCCTTCAGGTACATTTAAAATATTATCACCTACTGCCTGAAAGCCAAGATATCCTATTATTAATGCCGCTACGGTCATGATTGCAAACTGAACCACATCCGCCCATACAATTCCGGACATACCTCCCAATAATGAATAAAATACAGCAAAGAGCGTAAAAATTATTCCATAAAAATGTGGTACATATTCAGCGGAGACATGAAAAGGAATGTAATTACCTACTACTTCCCACGGGGCAAATATCTCAATGAATTTACCCAATCCGATAAACCCATAAGCCAGATACCCCAAACACATAATCAATGCAAAAACAACTACAATTATATGTGACAGTTTAGCACCCTTTTTAAACCCAAACCGGGTTTGAATCCACTCAGCTCCAGTGGTAGCATTTGAACGCCGGAGCCATTTAGACAAGAATACCATTAAGAATATTTGATTAAATACCGGCCACAGCCATGGTATCCATGCGCTTTTTATACCATAAACAAACATTAAGGTTACAAGCCAGATTGTCCCGGAAATGTCAAACATTCCCGATGCATTGGATAACCCCAGCAGGTACCAGGGAATGGATTTTCCTCCAAGGAGATAATCATCTTTGCTCCTTTGAGCTCTTTTTCTTAGCACCAGGCCTATAATAACAATGATAACGAGATAAAGTGCTATAATCAGCACATCGGTAATACTCAACATATTTATATATTTATTGGTTTTTCAGTAAAAATGATGCAATTTAAGAAACTGAAAAACATTTAATATGTTTATTTTATATTTGTTTACTAGCAAAATGGCTTTTATTAAACCTGTTTTGTAAGAATTATCAAATTTATACATGTAGTTAACATGTGTTTAATATTATTTTATCATTTAGTTATTGTAAAATATCATATAATCGATGGATTTACTAAAGGACATACACAGGGAAATAACCCCTATTTCGCCTGAAGACAGTTTTCTTGTTTTTGACAGGGTGAAAGATGATTTTGATTTTCCCGTCCACTTTCATCCTGAGTATGAATTGAACTTTATTAAAAACGGAAAAGGTGTTAAAAGAATTGTAGGTGATAGTGTAGAAGAGATTAGTGAATTAGAGCTGGTACTGGTTGGGCCAAACCTATATCATGGGTGGCAATTGCATAATTGTACTAATAAAAAAATACGGGAAATCACTATACAGTTTCATAACGATTTGCTTAATGAATCTATCCTCAGGAGAAGGATCATGAAACCTATTAAAGATATGTTTGATCGTTCTGCCCACGGAATTCTTTTTTCAAATAAAACCATTGAAGAGATTAGCCCCAGAATTAAAAAATTGTCTAAAATAGATGGTATTGATTATTTTCTGGAATTAATATCCATACTGCATGACCTTGCAACTTCCCGGAGTCAGATACTTTTATCATCGTACACTTCAAACATCAACAGTTTTGAAAATAGTGACAAAATAAAAACGATCTATGAATACGTTCAAAACAATTTTCAGAACAAAATATCTCTTATACAGGGTGCGGAATTGGTAAATATGAGCACTGTTTCATTTAACAGATTTATAAAAAAAAGGACGGGAAAAACATTTATAGATTATGTAAATGATGTACGAATTGGCTTTGCTGCAAGATGGCTTATCGAAAAGGATCTCAGCATTTCTGAAATAGCTTATAAAAGCGGATTTAACAATATTGCAAATTTCAACAGGATCTTTAAAAAAAACAAAGGTTGCACCCCCAGTAAATTCAGGGAAGAATTTTCGGGCATCCGAAGAATACTATAAGCTTACCGGACCAGGCTCAGCAGGTTTTGGATACAAGCCATACATTCTCGAAAAATAGAGTAAATCTGACACGTTATATATTTTTTGATCGATATTGTTATTCATTAAAAATGAATTGAAATTACCTATCATTTTGTTTATATGATTATCTAATGTTTTATCGGTGATTTTCAATTCTTGTGCTATTTCCTTATTTAGTTTTCGCTCTTCTTTATATTTTAAAATTTCCAATTGCCGGTCTGTAAATTTTATACCTAATATTTCGGCATTGACATTAAAAAAATCAAGATTGGCATTGTTATTATTTTTAGAAATAAGATTTATTAGAATATGCCCATGATGAATATTAGGAAGTATTTCCCAAATATCAATATGTGATAAAGGTATACCATTCCTACTTATTTCGTATATATAACATGATCTTCTAACAACCATTTCCTTACCATTTTTGTGCAACACTCTGAAGGTTATTTCATAGCAATCTTCCAGGCTGGTTAAAAAATAACCTTTGGTAAGCAGTTTATACATAACCAGGTCATATCTTAATTTATGGATGATATCCTTCCCTGAAGTTATGTGAATATCCGAGGCGGGTGAGTTATTTAAAGCCTCTATAGTAAACTCTTCTTGTGTATAACCCAGTATATCTTCAACTCTATGTAAAAAATCGAATCTTGCTTCTTTAAAATTGAATATAGTAACAAACTTCTCGCCTGTTACGAGGCTATCAAGTACTATCTTAAGCTTTTTTTGTGGCGCCATATTTAATGGGAAGACTGATACTTTTGAAAACCCTTCAATAATCTGTACACGTAATTCTTGTACTTCTGAATAATTCATTTTATAAAATCAAAATTATGATACCATATCTACTAGTGAATATTCTTCCCAATTTGAATATGGCCTGGGATACAAACCAAAAGTTTTTGTGAAGTGCAGTAAATCGGATGAGTTATATAATTTGTAAGGTATATCATATCCTTCACAAAAAAGATTAAGGGCTTTCATTAATTTATTAATGTGATTGTCCAGGGTTTTAGCGGTTATATTAAGTATTTCAGCAATTTCTTTATTAATTTTCCGCTGATCTTTTAAGTATAGTATCTGATATTGCCTTTCGGTTAATTTAATTCCTATTAAATCTAAGTTGGTGTTATAAAAAGCTATATTTTTTTCGAATGCATCTTTAGATAATATGTTTACAAATACATGGGTAAAATTTGTGTCGGGTATAACCTCCCAAATATCAATGTGGGATTTGGCTATATTAGAATCATCTATCTCAAACATATAACAAGACCTTCGCACTGTAATTATATAGCCGTCTGCATGCCTTACTCTAAAGGTAATTTCGTAACAATCTTCAAATCCTGTCACAAAATACTTTTGGGTAATCATTTTGCACACCACCTTGTCACACCTCTGTATGTGCAGGGCATCTTCTTCAAGGGTAATTTTATGGGTAGCCTCAGGTAAATTGTAAAGATTTTCAAGTGTAAAAATATCTTCACTATAGCCCAATACTTCATCGAGTTTATGTGTGAAAATAAATTTACCTTCTGCAAAATTATAAATAGTTACAAACCTATTACCAAGCATAATACTATCCAAAATAGCTTTCAGCTTTATAATACATTCATCTTTACTTTCATTTTTTACTTCCTTACTATAACATTTTTTAAGAATAGCTGACCTGATATTCTCATTAACGGTGTTCTCATTCATTTGGTTGTTTTGGTTGTTTTGATTTGAATAATTTAATTTTAATTAAACAAATAATAGACTTTTAGGGATGAATGATTTGAAAATAACCTTTAACAAATATTTTATTGACGTTTGGTTTAATAGTATATTTACAAATATATAAAATTAGTTCAAATGAACTAATTTTATTTTTCGTTTTAAAAAATATGTCTACTAAACAGAAAATATTATATGCGGCTAAAGAACTCTTCAATGCTAAGGGAGTAGAAAATATTACTACCCGGCATATTGCATCTGAAATAAAAATAAGCCAGGGAAATTTACATTACCATTACCCTAACAAAAATGAAATTATCATGGAGCTTCATAAACAATTCCTTGGGGAGGTAATGCAACGTATGTCTATGGTTGCTTCAACGGAGTTTAATCTTGAAATGTGGTATAACCTCATATCTTCTGCCTTCAGGGTGATGTATGACTATCGCTTCTTTTTTATAGACACGCTGGTAATCTGGCGAAAAATTGAAATGATAAAGCATAGTTCTTTAGCATTTTATGAACAAAGTAAATTTCAATTCTCATTTTTGGTTTCTCAACTTAATGAGCGCGATTTGTTAAGAAAAGATATATCCGATGAGCAGTTTAATAATCTTTTTAAACATGTGGCCATATTTTATAATTCATGGTTGTCTATGAAAGATGTAATTGCGGATAAGGAAGATCCCGAAAGAATTCCTCAATATTTCGCCAACCTAATATTTACAATCTGGTTACCTTATTTGTCTGACAAAGGTCTTGAAGATTTTAAAAAAATCACGTTAAAATGATTTTCAATCCATTATTCTTGTGAATAAAGGTGGCTTCGAGAGCCTCAGCCACCATCGAGAGTCTGATATTCACGATGAGGGAGTGAATTTATAGTTATTTCTAATATCTCACATGAAAAGCTAATAAAACTAAATTCCAATTAATCCAACTTTAAACAGGCGAAGAGTCTTGTGCCGATTTAAGAAGTTATATTATCAAGATTAAAAAAATACCATGCCATTTTTATGACATGGTATAACCAAACCCTAATCACACTTGCGCATGTTAAGATGTACCAAATTTAAACATCATACATATGCTAAACTATAGGGGTTTTCACCTATTTAATGTGAGCTGAGGCAAAAAATAATTTCAAATTGATGGCTTCCTTCAATTTCCTCAAAAAAAATCCTTCCGAATTCAGTTAAGAATCCGGAAGGAGAGGAATAAGTACATGGGTTGAGATAATTTGTATTTATACTAACAATCAATATATATGGTTAATACCAGACACTATCTTCTATGTTTAACGGGGTTATGCCTTAAATTTTAATAAAACAAACTGATATCAATCAATTCCAAGCCACACAACCGCATTTCGTAGAATTTGACCATAAGGACTATCTATTTCATAATTTTCAGGCCTCTCTCCAGGTTCAAAAAATGCAACTTTACCTACACTACCATCATTTGAACCATCAAATAGTTTAACATACCCTGAGGCATGATGATATTGTGATGAACTAACATTATCGGAAAATAAAGGTGTTATCTCGTTAACTCCTCTTCCAAAACTGGCACTTGAAGTATAAGTCATATTATTATAAATTTCATCTTCAATCTCAATATTTGGGTAATAGGAATAACTCATATTAGCTGCGCCTTCCGGCAAAGAAGACCAATTAGATGGTGTCTCTACAGGATTAGATAATACCACCCCATAAGTTGATACAAAATGCCCGTAATTAGTCATTACTAAATTATATTCTGTTAAGTTTGCACTCCAACCGCTTGAAGAAGATTCGGCTTCAAATAAATCATTTACCAGGATGCTTTTACCACTATTATAAAGTCCGTGATGTATAGATAACACCCCACCTCCATCATCGGCATAATTCACAATGGCATTTTGTAAATTGCTTGTAATATTAGAAGCCCAATGTTTGTAAAATACAACCACATCGTAATTAGATAAATAGTTTTCAATAGAAGTTATTGAACTACCATCATAAGGCAAAGTAGCTCCTCCCAGTATATCCAGATCATCAATAGTTATGTTATAATTATCATTTGCAGAATTCCCTTGATACAAGTTCACCAAATCTGTATAATCAGCAGGTAACGATCCGGGATCTGTTCCATAATTACAGGGCACGTCATTAGTAGTTTGGTTACTGACACCACAATCAGATGTATTTACAGCTCCCCCGTGTATAATAAGGACTGATATATTACTGGATAATTCAGCCGCAGTTGGATATGTATCAATAATATTGAGTAAAGTTCGTGCTGCATGAGCTACAGTATGAGAATACCAGTCACGGGTAGTAATAATTTTACCATTACCTGCACCTCCGTCACCCAATGATGAATGTGGACTGGAAACTGTTACTCTATCGGCATCCATTCCACGATATTCTACATTCAGTGAGGCCAGAGTAGTTCCGGTTGCTGCTTCAGGAAAACCTGTAGCATAATCTCCTTCTAAAATGCTTGTTCCCAAACCATCAACCCCTGTTGTACCGGGAACTCTCCAATACGGTGCTAAAGAAGCTCCATGGCATTGTGCCATTACCGGTTTTCCTGTCATCAATGCTTCTATGGCCAGATCATTTAGTTTCTCTGCCGCTGCCTGTATCTCTTCACTTGTAACCAGACGATCACCTTCTCCTTGTGACTGATAGCTGCCATCTACACGATATGCCTGGGCACCTGTACCACCTACAACTACAAGAGCATCATAGGACATCATATTTTCCACATCCTGAATGCTTCCGTTTACATTTACGTAATCCGGTACTGTATTCCAATCTGATTGCCAGGCACTGCCAAATGCATCTAAAAATTGTTCCTGAAAATCGGTATAAGTTGCACTCTGGTCATTATTTCCACTAATAGAACTTTGGGTATATATTTCTGCTGGTTGTGAATTTGAACTTCTTACATCTACAGTATATCCTGAGGTTTCCAAAGCTCTTCGCATTATAATGTACTCGGAATGATAAGTGTCTTCATGAGAGACAAACATAAGTATATTTTTCTCTCCCAATTCAACTTCCTCTTCTTCGTCTAATTCTACTGTAACAAATACATTATAAGAAGTTGAAATATTTCCACTTTGCGAAGTTACTGTATAAGTTACTGTAGTTGAAAAGTCCTGAGTTCCATTAGGATCAATTGTGGCACCTTCAGATATTTCGATAGTGGGTATTAAGTCGGTAACTTCGGTACCTTCTGGTAAGTCAACTGATATTATCTGTGTACCCTGATCTATGTTTGCAATAACGTCAGCATTTAATTGTTCATTATTTTCCGTCAAAAAGGAAAAATTTATTATAGAAGCGTCAGAACTCGGTGCCACATTTACAGTAACATTATAGTTATTGGTAGTTTCGTTTTCTGCTGTTACGGTATATGTTACAGGTTGGGTAAAATCCTGTGCTCCCGTTGGCGAATATGTGGCACCGGCGGAAACCTGTATTGTGGGTAATAAAGAGGTTACATCTGTTCCAAAAGGCACGACCAATATTACGGACTGGTTTTCCTGATTTATTTCACCAATCACATTTTCAGTAAGGCCACTATTATTCGATGCATTGAATTGAAAGTCTGTAATTTGTTTTTCATTACTTAAAACAGGTGGATTGTTATCCCCGCCCCTGTCGTCATCACTATTACACGCAAAAAAAAATGTAAAAAGAATAATGAAAGTACATAAATAGGTTTTTGAGGTTCTCATTGATGTTTTTTTTGGTTGATAAATAAATATATTAAATTAAAACAAATTAACCGATAGGGGTATTCCCCTACGCCGCTATTTTTAGAGTTGAAAATTGATTGATTTGAGCACCTTCAGTCTCCATGATCATATTATATTAAGGGTACAAAATAAAGAATTGCAAAACCTATGCAATCAGTACAAATTATTACTTAAAAAAAGCAAGATTATGAAATTAGAGAACAAGAAAGTTGCCATACTGGCAACCAATGGATTTGAGAAATCAGAATTATTTAAGCCTTTGGAAGCATTAAAAAATGAGGGCGCAACAGTGCATATAGTTTCCATTAAAGAAAGTGAGATTAAAAGCTGGGATAAAGGTAACTGGGGAGAAACAGTTAAAGTTGATAAGTTAGTGAAAAATACAAATGAATCTGACTATGATGCCCTGGTACTTCCGGGCGGAGTTATAAACCCCGATCATTTACGGGTTAATGAGGATGCGTTGCAATTTATCCGGTCTTTCTTTGAAAGCGGAAAGCCCGTTGCTGCCATTTGTCATGCACCATGGTTATTAATTAGTGCCGGTGTTATTAACAACAGGGAAGTTACTTCTTACAAAGCTATAAAAGACGATGTAATCAATGCAGGTGCAAACTGGGTCGATAAAGAGGTTGTTGTTGACAATGGATTGGTAACAAGCAGAAACCCCGACGATTTACCCGCTTTTATCAGTAAAGTTATTGAAGAAATACGGGAAGGAAAACACAGTGAACAAACAGCCAATGCTTAAGCAGGCATGGTCCATTAAATTTAAACGAGTTTATATAAAGACTCAGTAAACAAGTTATAATAGGCTGCCTGAGAAGTGTTGAGTTCACGTTAAATAATGACCCGTTGTGTGTCTATTAACTAACACCGGTTTATAATTTCAGGCAGCCTTATTTAAACGTATTAAAAAGACTATTTAAAAAATTTATCATGGAAATGGAAACCGAAAAAAATTTGAGCAGGGTTCAGGGTATTGAGAAAATTAAAGAGATCACAGAGCATCAGAATATTTGTATGATGGCGACTGCCCTCAGTAAAACGCCTTTATCTGTAATACCAATGACAACCCAGGAAGTTGATAACGAAGGAAACCTATGGTTTTTTACAGGTAAGGATTCCGAGCATTATAAGAATATTTCTAAAGACCATAGGGTACAACTTATGTATGCGAATAAAAGTGACCGAGAATATTTATCGGTATACGGCACTGCAACTTTGGTAACAGATAAGAATAAAGTTGAGGAACTCTGGAACCCGGTACTACAAGCCTGGTTTAATGATAAGGATGACCCTAATCTGTCCCTTATTAAAGTGGGCGCCGAAGATGCTTACTATTGGGATACTAAGGATAATAAACTGGTTACACTGATAAAAATAGCAGGTGCGGAAATCACAGGCACTAAAAAAGAGATTGGTGTTAAAGGTGAGATAAGCATGTAGCCGCAAGTAATAAAAAATGGCAATATTAGGGAGCATCATTAAAGGGGTAATAGATGTAAAGGATACATTAACCCCGGAGCCGGACCATATAAAGTCTCAACAAAAAGTTTTAACTAATTTATTGGAAGAGGCAAAGGATACCGCTTTTGGAAAATATTATAATTTTCACAACATTCTTTCGTCAGAAAACATTGAGGAGGCATTTTCGGCTGCTCTACCCATTTTTGATTATAACAGAATAGATAAAGAATGGTGGTACAGATTACATAAAGGTGAAACAGACATTACGTGGCCGGGGAGCCCATCCTATTTTGCATTAAGTTCCGGCACCACGGGCAAAACCAGTAAACGCATTCCAGTAACTGACGAAATGATAACTGCTATACGGCGAGCTGGAACCGAACAGGTTTTTGCCTTGAGCAATTTTGACCTGCCTCCTGATTTTTTTGAAAAAGAAATTTTAATGCTGGGCAGCTCTACCTCCCTGGATATCAAAGACGGGCATAAAGAAGGAGAAATAAGCGGCATCAGTGCCAGTAACATACCTTTTTGGTTTCGCAGTTATTATAAACCCGGTGAAGAAATTGCGCAGATTGATGATTGGGACGAGAGGATTAACAAGATAGCAGAAAAGGCACCCGAATGGGACATAGGAGCATTAAGTGGCATTCCTTCCTGGATAGAGTTGATGTTACAAGATGTAATTGAACGCCATAACTTAAAAAATATTCATGAGATCTGGCCAAACCTGCAGGTATATACCTCGGGAGGTGTAGCATTTGGGCCTTATGAAAAAAGTTTCAGGGAATTAATGGGGAAACCTGTTACGGTAATTGATACATATCTGGCTTCCGAAGGGTTTATAGCTTTTCAAACACGGCCGGAAACTTCATCAATGCAATTGGTGACTGATAACGGGATATACTTTCAATTTGTTCCTTTTAAACCGGAATTTATTAATGAAGACGGTTCTCTAAAAGGAAATGTTCCATCAGTAACCCTTTCGGAAGTAGAAGCAGATAAAGAGTATATTTTGATAATTAGTACTGTATCGGGCCTATGGAGGTATTTAATTGGGGACACCATTAAATTTACAGATGTGGACAAGGCCGAAATAATAATAACCGGGCGAACAAAATTCTTTTTAAATACTGTCGGATCCCAGTTGTCTGTTAATAAAATGAATGATGCCATACAACACTTAGAAGAATTATTTGAGGTGAGCATTCCCGAATTTACCATCTGCGCAAAACGATACGGAAATGATTTTTACCACACCTGGTATCTGGGTTGTGAAGATAATTTAGATAATTTAAAGGTTGCCGACGCACTGGACGAATTTTTAAAGGAGGCCAATAAAAATTATAGAGTAGCCCGAACCAAGGCTTTAAAAGGAGTTAAAGTACACTGTGTGGAACCTGATGTTTTTTATAACTGGAATGAAAAAAACAAGAAAAAAGGAGGCCAGGTAAAAATGGAACGTGTAATGGATGAAGAAAAATTTAGTGAATGGGAAAAATTTGCCGCAGGCTAAAATTATACAGCCAGTTATTATATTTTACTATCAATCAAATCATTTTCTAATTTTTCTTTTTCGTCACGTTCTTTAACCATTGAAATAATTTCATCGGGAGAAAGGTAGAATTTTTTCACCCTCTCAACATACACCGGTGATATTTTGGTGGTATTTAAAATAAAATCTTTGGTTTTAAGTATGTATTCTTCCATACCATGCATAACTGCAAAGTGATCTGCTGTTCTTTCGGCTTCTATAATATGTTTGTCAGAGAAAAGGTACTGCCAGCCAAAACCCAGTAAATTCAGGTTACTCCGGCTTCTGTAATCTTCTATATGCCCCAGTTCATGTCCGATCCACCCTATTAATACATCCGAAGGTAAATCTTTAGTCCTATACAGGGTATCAGAGATTTTAACTCTTTCACTGATAAATACAACATATCTCCGGTTTTTCTTAGACCTGAAAAAACTACCAAATGTAGGCCGGGCCTGCATAGTAGCTTTTTTAATGTTCTTTTTAAATTTGAAGGTAATGGATGTTTTGTCCAGTTGTGGATAATGAGACAAGGCCGCTTTTACTTCTTCCTCGATTGATTGGGGAATAATATGCTCTGCCTTCATTTCGAATAGACTCATTGTAAATATAACTGCTATGATATATTTCATGTATTTTATGCTTTGGGAATTTTTCGCCGAATTGAATTTTAATTTTCATACCGGGGGGAGTGAAAATTTCAATTGTTTGATTATCTTAATTTTACAAGCATAAAATACATGAATTTTTTTGGAATAAAAAATTTTTTTTAATTTAATTAACTCCCAACTATATGGCCTCCATTAATATGCAGTATTTGCCCGGTCATATAACTACTGTCTTCACTGGCCAGGTACACATAAGCCGGACCCAATTCAGCAGGTTGACCTGCCCTGCCCAGTGGGGTATCCTGTCCGAAATCTGAAAAATCACCAAAAGTTGCAGGAATTAAAGGTGTCCATATAGGTCCCGGAGCCACACCATTCACCCTGATCCCTTTTTTGGCTAGGGATTGTGACAGCGACCTTGTGAAGGCTGTTATTGCTCCCTTAGTGCTTGAATAATCCAGCAAATGTGAACTTCCTTTAAAAGCGGTGACCGACGTAGAATTTATTATTGAATCCCCTTCTTTCAGATGTTTAATAGCTGCTTTGGTGATATAGAAGAAGGAATAGATATTGGTTTCAAAAGTAGTATGAAGGTTCTCAGTACTTATATCTTCAAGACTATCTTCAGGAAACTGCATAGCGGCATTATTAACTACTATATTTAAACTGCCAAATGTGTCAACTGTTTTTTTTATTGCTTCTTTACAAAAGTTTTCGTCTTTAATATCTCCTTTAATAGCCAGACATTGAACGCCTTCGTTTTCAATTTCCTTTCTGGTATTTTCGGCATCTTTATCTTCATTATAATAAACAAATGCTACCGATGCCCCTTCCCTTGCAAAATGTATGGCTGCACTTTTACCAATACCGCTATCTCCTCCGGTAATAAATGCTATTTTACCTTCTAATTTATTACTACCCTTATAACTCTCCCTTATTATTACAGGTTGTGTGTCTAATGTATGTTCTTTTCCCGGCTGTTTTGCCTGTGGCTCATCCGGAAAGGTCTCTGGTGTTCTCATATTTTTCAATTTTAATTCTGCTTTGATTAAAATTAATTAAACATCCGGCAGAATCTTACCTTAGAAAATCCAAATTTTGACTGGAATAAACAAGCTAACTTTAAAATGAAATAAGCTAATAAAAATATCAAAAGAGTACTTAAAGAATTTTCAGTTAAGGTACATTTAGATAATTAAAAGAAACGAAAATGGGAGTAATTGCAACAAATAAAAATAAGGCAACTTTGTTTTATCATCCGGGCACTGAATTGGGCAGAAGAATGAATGCGTATATTTCTTCTGGTGATATGCCTGCTCAAACAATTGACCTTTCACAGACAAAAGTTACCGGCACACAATGGGCAGAAATAGCTTCCAAGCTAAACAAAGGTATCCCGGACCTGATTCAAACCCAACACCCGGATTTTGTGAAAAATTATGGAGAAGATCCGGTGGACATGGAGGATAACGATTGGTTAAAAGTTATTGAGAACCACCCGGAACTTATTATCCATCCTATTTTGATTAAAGGTGATACTTATATTCAAATAGAAAAGTTAACAGATTTTACCGATAATCCTGAAATTATCGGACATGACAGCGCCGGTGTAAAGAGAAATCCTGCAGAAGAAGAACAAGCAGAGGAAGACGAGTGATTTAAACAAATATTCTAACTTCAATAAACTCATTCATTAAGCCTCTATCATTTTAAGAGGCCTTATTTTACTTATCCGTTATCAGTAAATGCAGGATAGCAAGACATTCCTCCATCTACGAAAATAGTGGTTCCGTTAATATACTCCGATTCATCTGAGGCAAGCCAGCAAGCTACGCTTCCAATATCTTCGGGTATACCTATCCTTTTATAGGGGATTAACTCCAGCATCTTCTTCATACCATTATCAGTATTCCACTCTTCCTTATTAATATCTGTTTTAATGGCTCCCGGGGCAATACTGTTGCATCGTATTTTATGTGGGGCGTATTCCTGGCAAATGCTTTGCATAAGCATAATAAGGGCTCCTTTAGATGCGGCATAGTTGGCATGGCCTGCCCACGGTATTTTTTCATGCACCGAACTCATGTGAATAAGTTTACCGAGGGATTTGGATACATCTTCCCGCATGCCACGTTTTAAAAACTCCCGGATTGCCTCCCTGGCACACAAAAATTGTCCGGTTAAATTTACGTCAATCACTTTTTGCCATGCACTTAAAGGCATTTCATGCAGTTCATAATCTTCCTGTATACCGGAATTAGCTACACAAATATCTACAGTTCCAAAATGATTAATCGTTTTTTTAAACATGCTTTGCACCTGGTCTTCATTGCTTACATCACATTTTATAACTATAGCAGACCCACATATAGAATTTTCATTTATCCAATGGGCAATTTCTTCTGCACTTTCTTTATCTGAATTGTAATTCACAATAGTGTTTGCACCTTCCATAGCCATAGATTTTACAATGGCTTCCCCTATTCCGGAGCTAGATCCGGTTACAATACATGTCTGGCCTGTAAGCCTTTTGTTAGGTTTTTGCATTTTTAAAATTTTATTTACTTAAAATTAATATAAAAAACGGCATAATACTATTCTTAGTAATCTTTGAGCAAGTAATTTGACGGATAGCAATAAAAAAGAAGTAAACAGGAAAATCAACTTACCTGCATGAATAAAATTGCCGGTAATATGACTTTATTTTGGGAATTCTAATTATAATCCTAAGACATTTTAAAGACAATTTGACAATGTATTTTTTTGGGTCAATCAATTAATTTTTGAAGCAATTTTCTCTAGTTATATCCTACTATATTTAGAAAAGAAAATATGTAGAACATTATTAACAATAAATTCAAAAAAAATGAAAACATTAAAAGATTTATTTGAGCACCAGCTTAAAGATTTATACAATGCAGAAGGGCAATTAATAAAGGCATTGCCAAAGATGGCTAAAAAAGCAACAGACAGTAAATTAAAAAAAGCTTTTGAAGATCATCTGGAAGAAACTAAAGAACAGAAAAAAAGAATTGAAGAAATTTGTGATGAACTGGGTATAAAACCATCCGGAGAAACCTGCAAAGCAATGGAAGGTTTAATTAAAGAGGCTGAAGCTTTTATTGAAGAAAATCCAGATGAAGATGTTCTTAATGCCGGATTGATAGCTGAGGCTCAACGTATTGAGCATTATGAAATTTCCGGCTATGGAACTGCTATTCGTTATGCAAAAGAATTAGGCATGGATAAAATAGCGAAAAAATTAGTAAAAACACTGGATGAGGAATATCATGCAGATGAATTATTGAATGATATGGCGGAAAAAAGATTAAACAAAAAAGCCATCAGCCAGGAGCAGGATTAAAAAGTATTATATAAACACAAAATAAAAAGAGAGGTGGGAATTCCCGCCTCTCTTTTTTATTCCTGGATAATAAATATTTTATGTTTACACCATAAAACAGTTTTCATAAGAAGCCCCAGTTAATTTATTGAACCCGATTTTTCAAGTCAACGGATTCTCCTACAGGAAACTAAAAATGAGCTTTATAAAATTTAGGTTAAACCGTGAAATAGAAAAATAAAAAGGTTGTCCTTTTTAAAGAACAACCCTTTTATGCTTTAATAGAAGATGATATTTAATCAGTAGCATCATCAATTTCATCTTCAAGTTCTTCTACTCCTTCTTCAATATCTTCACCTACTTCTTCTATGCCATCTTCAACTTTCTCACCGGGTGTTTTTTCTCTACAACTAGTAAGACTTATACTGGTCATAAATAAAAGCATTAAAATATATGCTACTTTTTTCATAATATATTTAGTTTTAGTTAATTATTATACTTTTCTTCTATTATACCCTTCTTCCGGTAAATAGTGAAATTACAAATAATATTAGAAATATAAAAAATAATATTTTTGCTATTCCTGCGGCTCCTGCAGCAATGCCACCAAATCCGAAAACTGCGGCTACGATTGCAAGAATTATAAAAATGACTGTCCAACGTAACATAATATATTGTTTTAAAAGATTAATAAATTGTCTAAGTAATCATATGATTACATTACAAATATCCCTAAATACCTTTAAAACACTTAACTGTAAAACTTTAAATATTGACTCATAACATTGAGCCTTTCTAAGGTAGTTATTGATACAATCATCCAGTTTACTATATTATGAAGTGGTATAATTTTAATGAATTTTTACAATAAGTATAAAAATATTTTTTAATGGAAAATCAAGCCTCTACACAGTAAACAGATTAACCTCTTTCATTATATTTTTATAGGATACCGGTTGCAACATAGACTCATATAAAATATCATTTTTATAAAATTCTTTTTCTATGGTATGGGCTTTAAATTTACCTCCGCGACGCTCCTCTAATATTTGTTTTATACGCTCTATGGGGGTTGATAAATTCAACCATTCCTCATAATATCTATCAGGGATTACCAAAGGCCTGTAATTGCACGTATTTTCTATTCGCTCTGTAAAGCTATCTGCAGTTGAAATAATTAGAGAAGTTGTTAAAAACCCATCATCCAGTTCATTATAAATGCCAGCAATACAAAAAGGCTTTTCGTTAGGCAAATGTACATAGTAAGGGTACACCATACCGTTTCTTATATAGGAAGTAAAGAAACCGGTCACTATAATAAGACATCTCCTGCTATTAAATGCTTCGGCATACCATATATCGGAATTAATAGCGTTCTCAGTAACATTCAAAGTATTTGTAATTCGTTGAAACTCCATCCAATCATCATCGTAGTGCTCCGGAAGTATACCCCATATTGCGTACAATATTATATCCGGTTGCTTAGTTGTTATTACGGGCAGTAATTCTTCATCAAAACCATTAATAACAGGCGATGGCTGATACAATTTTGGGTGTTTAAAAGCAATACCAAACTCTTCTTCAATTAATCTTCTTTCGGCAATATTGGATAACTTATAGTACATAGCCACACTCAATTTAGTCCGTAAATTAAAGAAAGTTTAACAGGAATTTGATTCGTATACATTAAATTTATAATGCATTCAATGCATAAAAGCTAAAATTGTATTAAATAATGCTCTTTACTTTAATTTTGTTAAACTTTATCTGTAAAAAGTTAAATAAATGATTATTAATTACTTAAATTAGGTCAACTAAATTATTACTGTCAATACCTGCTTTTAATTTCCACATAAAAAACATATTAGAACCATGAGGTTAAAAATAGAGCAGGCAAAAAAAGAGTTGTCCAGATTAAAAAATTACCTACCGGGAGAAATTTCTTATAACAACAGCGTTTCTTCACTTCATATAGACAAATCGATAGGCGAAGGCATAGTTAACTGTACGCTTTTAGACGAAGGGATAATGGCTATTGAACTGGATATTCTTTTAAAGGATGATACATACATCTCGATTGACGATTCAGATATAGACACGATTTGCTTCTTATATTGCATGGAAGGTAACTGCTATCATCAGTTTAGTGATAAAAAACGTATTATACATTTAAATGAATTACAAACGGGAGTTGCTAAAAGCGACCAGGGAGTTCTTAGTAAAATACTCATAAAGAAAGGTGCAAAAGTTGTTTTGAGCCTCATTAGAATGGATAATAACAGTCGCTTCCAGAATTTAAATAATGATGAAATTTATGATTCTGATTCGAATTTATACTGTATGCTCGAATCATTAAAATTAAATGATAATTTTCATTTGGGTAATTCAAATTTAAGAATCGCTGAACATATAAAGCGTCTTAAAAATGAAGTGCATACCAATGACATCTCATGCACGCTTCGCTTTGAGGGAATATGCCATCTTATTTTAGCTACTCATATTGACCAGTTCAGAAAAGAACAGAACGATAATACTAACCCTACCAGCCTTACCAGAAAAGAGCTCAAGAAAATTGAAGAATTAAGTGATTTTATTAAGGATAACTTTGACCTGCAACATACTATTAAAAATTTATGTGGTAGATCCGGATTATCTCCTGCCAAACTCCAGGAAGGGTTTAAATTTATGCATGACAGAACTGTTTCAGACTTTATTAGAAATATCCGGATAGAAAGAGCTGAGCAACTTATTAAAACCACTGATTTAAATATTTCTGAAATAGTGTACTCTATAGGCTTTACAAGTAGAAGTTATTTTTGTAAAATTTTTAAAAATAAATACCGTTGCAGTCCAAAACGTTATAAAAACAATGCTGTTTTAACCATGTAACACATTAAAAAGAAATCAAAATTTCTTCTTTTGAAATCGGTAAATTAAAAAATCGCCTAAATCTCGCAATTTTTTTATTTCATTTGACTTTAAAAAAAAAGAGACTGTTAAAATACAATCTCTTTTGTTCTTAAAATCAATAAGTAAAATTCAAAACGGGTTTATCTTAAATCTTCAAGTTGTTTTATTTTAGATAACCCCTCTGCAATATGTGCTCTTTGTTCCTCCAGTATGTTTTTTGTACTTAAAGGCAAAGAAATTTCATTTAGTATATCATCATAATCACTTAAGGCCTTTTCTTCCCCACGTATAGATTCTTCTAACATCGATTCTTCATCATCTGATGAAAATAAGGCTTTCACATCCATCCAGGCACGGTGGGCTGTTCCTGCTACACTTCCGCCTTTTTCAGTATCCTGTCCAAAAGATTTAATTTCTGATTTTAACTGATGTCCAAAATCATATCGTTCCTGAGCTTTTCTTTCAAAATAAGATTTTAAATTCGCGTCTTTTACATTTTCAGCTGCTTTTTTAAATCCTTTTTCAGCATCGTATGTCCTTTCCAGTAGGGTATTTAATTTATCGCCTACTTCTTCTGTGTATGTACTCATAATATTATTGTTTAAAATGACCGGTAATTTATTTTGAGATGTATACCGTTTAACATCAATTTATCTAAATCTCAGCGCATAAAAATCAATCCTTTACTTTGTTCAATTTTCTTTTAACAGAAAAATAATAGTCTTTGATTTTTTTATTTAAGGAAAGGTTATTGTCTGTTGTAAAAACCTCAGCTTTAAAATGATCATTAATTGATGCATTGAGATCTTCTAAAGGTACTTTATCATTATTTTCTATGCTTCTGTATATTCTTTCCAGCCTGTCGTCTCTGTTGGTTTTTTCGGCTTTCATTATCCCGAACAATGTTAGTACTATAACTCCCATTGTAAAACCACAAATAAATGCTATTAGTAAGTAAATATTCATATTTAAAAATTATACTCAAATATATTTATCTATCCTAAAGACCATTTGCCTTAAAACATAAATATTTAACTCATATAATTTAAATATTTATTATTAATCATTTGATATTCAGTTATTTACAGGTAGATGTTTATTTTTTATAAGATTTAAATTACAAATCCATAAAAAAGGCCGTATTAATTTATCCTTATGTGCTGTATCACATATAATTTTCAACATTTTTAACTTTTATACTGAATCTTTTGACAGATTGGGATGGTAATTTTTTATTAGGTCTAAAAATGCATGTTCTGAGGCAGAAAAAAATTCCGTTTCCTCGGAAGTATTTTCAGTATACTGGAATGACTTTAAGAGGCTTCCATCTTCATATTTAGTTATTAATAGTGGATGTACATAATATTTTTTACATACGTTTCTGGTATTCCTTAATGCTAATGCGGAAGCTTCAAAGGCTTTTATCAAATTTTCTTTTATCTGTTTTTCATCTGTTACAATTCCTAACTCCATTAATTTGTCAAAAAAAACAATACTGGCTGACCATGTTCTAAAATCTTTAGCAGTAAAAGTATCGCCGGTAATTTCCTTTATATAATCATTCACCATTCCACTATCTACTGACCTTTTTTGTCCGTTTTTGTCGTAATATTGAAATAAATTCCATCCGGGTATTTCTTCACACTGGCTTACTAATTTTATTAGTTTTTTATTTTTAACAGAAACTGTATGTTTTATTCCTTTTTTACCTGTAAACTCAAACCGTATTTTATCCTTTAAAATATTAACATGCTTACTTCTTAAAGTGGACAACCCGTAAGTTTTATTTTGCTTTGCGTATATATCACTTCCAATCCGAATATGTGTTTCTTCCATTAGTTTAAGAATCAATGCCATCACTTTTGTATCGGGCCACCCTTTTTGCCTCAGGTCAGCATCAACTCTTTGTCTTATAAAAGGAAGCTTTTTTCCAAATGAAAACATTTTATAAAATTTTACCTCATTCCTGATTCTGGACCATACAGGGTGATAGAGGTACTGTTTTCTTTCCTTTAAGTCCATTCCTACTACTTGCAAATGGCTATTAAGAATCGGTGATATCTTTACATTGTTCCACGCAGGGGGAATTACTAATCTTTTAATTCGCTTTAATTCTTTTTTTTTGTCAATGAGTTTACCATTTATGAGATAAGAAAAACCCCTTCCTCTTCTTTTTCTGCAGATAGACAACTCATCTTCAGTTACGTATTTTAAATTTACTTTTTCAACCATCCTTTCGGGTCGAGTAAACAATTTCCTTATAGTATTAGAGGGTTTCATAACTTTTCTTATTAAAATTGACCTAAATAAACATCTCTGATGTCACTATTAGAGATTAAAAAACCGCACTCAATCAAGAAGCGGTTTAATTCTGATAATCATCAATAAACACTCTTATTAATCATCATCATTCTGCTCGAATATAATTACCAATGTTTAAAATTAAATAGAAGATGAAAGGGAATAGTGCTTAATAGATATTATTATTAACTGTTTAAGCTTATTTTATGTAGATCTAAGATATAAGATAAAAAAAACCGCGTCCCATTAAGGACGCGATTCTTCTAGATAACCAACCAAAATATAAAAAACCATCTAGATTATCTAAAAATCTTTCTTACGATAAGTACAGTTCCAACCTTACCTAAAATCTTGTATGCTGTTTTTATCCAATTATAAGGACTTAATTCTTCATGAACTTCATTTTTAATACCTTTAATTTCCTCAAGTGCAATTTCCCTTTTCAGGTCAAGCCTTTTAAGATCATATTCTATTTCTTCAAATGAATTATACTGTTTCATGGTTTTGGTTAAAAAAATTTTTTCCTATTTTTTGAATGACTGACTTATCAATAAATTTTCTTAGTAAAAAAACTATTCCTGCGACTACAAATAATATTCCACCAACTATAAGACAACCCAAGGGCATACTGTTTAAATATTCGCCCAAATATAGGGCTCCTGATATAGTGATAAAAATGACACCTAATAATAAAAAGCTACCAATAATAATTATCTTATATAGCGTACTAAAAGAATATGTTAATTGTTGAAATATTTTTAATATAAAATACTCCTGGGAAGATTTAACGTAATCTTCTCCTACTTTAACAGCTTTATTAGTGGCATTATTTATAGACTCAAGTATAGCCATTATGATAATGATGTTTTCTGAAACTGTTTATTCTTAGCCTTTAAATCTTTTAATTTTTGCTCTAAGGCAGTAATTACATCTTCTGTTTTGTGGCTAAAGTTAGAAACCACATTCTCTACCTGATCTTCTAAAGTTCCTTTATTGGCTGATAAACTGTGAGCGATTTTGTCTTTCAATTCCAGAGTAGATCCGGCTATTTGATCTTTAGTGGCTATAGCCTCATCGGCAATCCACTTTCTCGTATTTACTCCTTTATCCGGTGCAAAAAGAATTCCTATGGCAGCCCCTATGGCTGTTCCTGCTAATATTCCTAATACTGCATTACTACTATTACTCATCTTATTTATGTTTTAAGTTAATAATCAATTAAAAGCAACATTTGGCTTGTTTTAGATTTGTTGCTTATACAAATATCATTCAATATTCTCAAAGAGCTTAACTCAAAAAATATAAAGATTGACTGAAAAACTATATTTTTAAAGAGTTAAGAATTATACTGAAAAGACGCGTATTGTCTATAAGATAACTATAATTTCACACAAATAAAATTAATTACGTTGTTTTTATTAATTGAAGAAAAATCACATCTTTATGAGGAAAAAATCTAATTCCGAAACTGCTTCTTGGAATTAGAATTTCAGTTGCAGTTTTAATAAGGTTTTTTGAAATTGACCATTTATAATTTAAGATTTACGAATCACCTAAAGTCACAAAAAATGAATTCAATTAAAATAATTATCGCCCTTTTATTCGCAGTAACTAAAAGCTTATCTGCACAGGAAACAAAAACAGTTGACCTTGGGAGCTTTGATGCGTTAAAAGTATATGACCGCATACATGTTATTCTTATACAATCAACCGAAAATAAAGCCGTTATTTCTGGTTACAAGCAAGATGATGTAAAAGTAGTACTGGAAAACGGGGAAGTGAAAATTAGAATGGAAATCGAGAACATACTAGAGGGCGAAGAAATAACGGTAAAGCTCCATTATACTGATGAATTAAGCTTAATTGACGCTAATGAAAATGCTAAAATATCTTCAGATAACGAAATCAATTCCCATTATCTTACAGTAAGGGTACAGGAAGGCAGTGAAATTGATATTCTTATAAATACCCCCACACTAAAATCTAAAGCAGTTACCGGAGGAAAAATCAGAATAGCTGGAAAAGCCAATAATCAAGAAGTTACAGTACGAACCGGAGGAGCATACCACGGAAAAGATTTAATATCCGATCAGGCTGATGTTATGGTTTTTGCAGGTGGAAAAGCATTTGTTCATGTTACAGACCTTGTAGAAGCCAATGTTACAGCAGGAGGCACTATTGAAATTTTTGGAGACCCGAAAGTCAGGGAAGATAGTACTTTTGGAGGTTCCATTGTGATACATTAAGTACTTAACCTCTTCTTTATAGATGAATTATACTAAAAAAGGATAGTAATATATTCCTATTTCTTTCCTTATTTTATTTTATTTCATTCAAATACAACTTAGTTAAGTAACCCTACCAGAGGTTCTTAACTTCTGCAGATTATTTCTACAAACAAAGCCAAAAAGTATAATTACAAAATTATTGAATTCAGATATTTCCCTTCATAATTAAAAAATGGAAGGAAATATTTACTATGTTTACTGTCCCCTATTAAAAAATAGTAAAGAATTCTTATTACTAGGATAAAAATTGGTGTAATGGGCAAAATTTATGTACATGAAATCACTCTTACATAAAAAAACATATGGTCTAATAGCCTTATTAATAAGTTTGTTGTTTGGATATAATTCTATTGCTCAATCACAACACACCAAGTTTCTTCCTGTAGAACCCGAAGAATTGTCAAATTCTGCAAGATGTTTTTTTAAAGACAGTAAGGGTTTCATGTGGATTGGAACATCTGAGGGATTAATACGCTATGACGGCACCAACTTATACAGTTATGAGCATAACCCGGGAGATAAAACCACTATCAGTCACAATAGTATAAATGTAATTATTGAAGATTCTCATCAAAAATTGTGGATTGGAACTGCAAAAGGACTGTGCCTTTACGATAGAGAGAAGGATAATTTTATAAATATTGATTCGTTCAGAGATAATAAGAACTCTGTTAGTAATCGATTCATAACATGCTTGTCAGTTGACCAATATGACCGGTTGTGGATTGGCACACATGGGGGTGGAGTAAATGTTTATGACCCAGCGAATTTAACTTTTACATATTTCATCGAAAACACTAAAGATAATACCACTTCTCTTGGCAACTATGTCAACAGTTTTTTATATGTAGATAATCAGATGTGGTGTGGAACCAAGGGTGGACTTCGAATATTTGATGCAACTGATTTGGTTTCTACATCCTTACCATTTAATGAAAAAGAGATACCCCAAAGCCAAATTAACCAAATGATACAAGATAAAACAGGAAATATTTGGTTGGCCACTCAGCATGGTGAGCTTATTAAAGCTTCCCGAAATGATGGATATTATTCTTTTAGAAGAACAATATCGAGGGATTCTATTTATAGTTCGACTGGCAATAATATTTTGACATTATGCAGCGATAGTAAAGGTAACCTATGGATAGGCGGAGAAAATTCCGGGTTAAATTATCTGGATACAAAAAAAAATAAAATAAGCTACTTTGGTTCTGAAGACAATAATCTCAAAAAATTACCAACTAATTCTATCCGTTCAGTTTACATTGATGATTCAGGGCTTACGTGGATCGCAACTTTTGATAAAGGCGTATACCTTATCAATAACAATGCTGAAGAATTTGATTCATATAATTGGGGTGATTTTAAACCAACCGATCTGGAAAATAAAAGTGTAAAAGGATTTGCGGAAGATAAAAATGGGAATATCTGGATTGTATCTGAAGGGCTGGGTCTGATTAAGTTAAATTCTGAAACAGGTAAGCTACAGCGTTGTGACAACATCAATTTTAAATTAAACACTAAGCATCTCACATCCATAATTTCTGACAGTAATGACAATCTTTGGATCGGAACAGCGGGTAAAGGTTTATACAAAGTGAATTTTCAAAACAATGATGTAAAGAACTACTCGCTACAATCCGGGGGCTTCGGTGACGATAATGTTTCCTGTTTGTATATAGATAAAAAAGGGACTATTTGGGCCGGTACCTTAGGAAGCGGGCTTTTTTATTTTGATGAAGAAACGCAACGGTTTACTATCCTTTGTGAGAAAAACAAACCTAACTTCATTGAGAAAACTAACTATATTAGTTCTGTATTAGAAGACTCTGATGGAATTTTGTGGGTAGGAACAATGTATGGCTTATATGAACTCACGAAGGTAAAAAATAACTCATTTATATACAGATGTTATCTTAAAGACGACCTACCCGATGGCCGGAGCCGCAGTGGTATACAAACTCTGCTTGAAGACCCGGTTAACGGTTTATGGATAGGCACAACTGATAATGGTTTGAATATAAAAAGTAAAAAAACTTCCCAATTCAAAGTTTTTCAAAAAGAAGATGGCCTTCCAAGCAACTTTATTAAAGCAATGGAAATGGATTCTGTTGGTAATATCTGGATCAGTGGAAATATGGGAATATCTAAGCTAAATCCTAAAACCAATGTATTTACCAACTATACTACATCAGATGGTTTGGCGTCCAACAATTTTTACAACAACGCATCTCTACACAGCAGTACCGGTAAATTATTCTTTGGTAATAATAATGGTTTTAATGCATTTTATCCGGACAGTATACAATCCAATACTTCAATACCAGAACTGTATTTTACAGATTTGAAAATTAATAATGAATTAGTCGGGATTGGTACTCCCTCCTCACCCTTAGAGAAACATATTAGTCTCACGCCAGAAATAGAACTCTCACATAAGCAACGTTCCTTTACGATAGATTTTGCAGCTATAAACTATGGACAATCATCTCATTTCGAATATTGTTATATGTTGGAAGGATTTGACAAAACCTGGAACTGTATTGGAAAAAATCATAGTGCCACCTATACTAATATTGATCCCGGCGAATATGTATTTTTAGCAAAAGCAGAACACGACGGGATATGGAATAAAACTCCCAAACGCCTAAAGATCGTAATACGCCCAATATTATGGAAAACATGGTGGGCAATGACACTATATACTGTTTTAATTATAATAACTATCTATTTTCTTATCAGAATAAGGACGGACAGGATTAATATAAAAAATCAACTGGCCATGGAAAGATTGGCGCGTGAAAGAGAAAATGAACTGATAGAATCGAAAACACAATTTTTTACCGATATATCACATGAATTTCGAACCCCTTTGAGTCTTATATCTATGCCATTGGAAAATTTAATTGCTATGGAAGACCTTCCCTCCACCGTAAAAGGAAGACTCAATACAATTCAGGCCAACTCAGATAAAATGATGAAATTGGTTAATGAACTTATGGATTTCAACAAAATGGAAAGTGCAAAATTGAAGCTTCATATACAAGAGGGAGAGTTAGTCCGTTACGTTACAGGTATTGCTGCTGTTTTTAATGACCTTGCCATAAAAAGAAACATTCACTTTGGAGTTCATTCAATGTTTCCTTCCTTAAATGGTTGGTTTGACCATGATAAAATGGAAAAAATATTGGTAAATATTCTTTCGAATGCTTTTAGATTTACTTCAGACAACGGCCAGATCAATATAATTATTAATTCAACTTATAGTGTAGTCGGTGAAAAACAAGTGAAAAGCAATTGCCTGGAACTTAGCATCATTGACAATGGAATTGGAATCTCTGAAAATGAACTCCCTTTTATTTTTGATAAATTTTATCAAGCAAAATCATCTACAAAAATTAATACCGGGGGGACTGGAATTGGGCTTTCGTTAACCAAAGGTCTTGTAGAGTTACACCAGGGAAACATTAAAGTAGAAAGTTTACCTGGCCATCAAACTCAATTTATTATACTCATTCCAATTGATAGAAAAGTATTCTTCAATGAAGATATATACGATATTCCCGTTAGTTCAGATAACCTGAATACCTCTAAAGCTAATAATTATAATAGTGATGATTGGGATAAAGAAGATGACCAACTCAAGCCTCATATACTTATTGCTGAAGATAATGATGAGTTGAGAAATTATATTTCACTGGAATTCCGGAATCAGTTCAACGTACTGGAAGCAAAAGATGGCAAGCAGGCTTTAGAGATTGCGCTTGAAAAGAGTCCCGATCTTATTATAAGTGATATTCTCATGCCTGTAAAAAACGGTATTGAACTCTGTAATGAAATAAAATCTAATCTTGAAACCAGTCACATTCCTTTTATCATGCTTACTGCAAAAACAACAGTAAACGATCAGATTGAGGGAATAGAAACTGGTGCAGATGTATATATAACAAAACCTTTTAGCTTTCGATTTCTTGTAGCTCAGGTAAATCAAATTATTGAATCACGTCAAAAATTGTACTCCCAGTTTAGCCAGGATGTTTTTTTGTTACCAAATAAAGTCACCAGCAATGAAATTGACCAGGAATTCTTGCAAAAGGCTATAGAATATATCATTGAAAATCTACAAGACTCCCAACTTGGTGTTGATTCAATTGCAGGTCTTTTTAATTTAAGCCGTATGCAGGTTTATCGTAAAATTAAAGCACTTACCGGAAAATCAATTGTAAATTTTATCAGGATGGTAAGAATTAAGCAAGCTTTAAAACTTATGGATACCCAAAAATTTACACTTACTGAGATAGCTTTCCGCACCGGATTCAATTCGGCTTCCTATTTTACAAGATGTTTTAAAGATGAATACGGCAAGGCACCTTCCGATTATTTAGAGCAAAATCAATAGAGATTATCACTAATTAAGAGAACGATTATACACTTTATCTACACTAATCTGGAAGAGATTTTCAACTGTTTTATTCTTAAAAAAATATCTTGAAAGATTTAAACAATTAATAAATCCGCAAAAAGATCAAATTCTCATAAATGTTCAAAATTTTAAAAAGAATGTCCATTCTGTGAAAGGACTGTTTTCTCTTATATCATCATATTTGTCTTGCTGTTGGATTTATTGTTCTTTATCAAATTAAAACAGTAGAACGATTAGGAACCAATTTAATAATGAGCATACTTTTAAAAAGGAAAAAGTATGAGTCCTTTTAGGAATGTGTTTAAAATTTCATTAACCACCAAAACCCATTAACTCCTGATATGAAGTTAACCTACTTCATGGATGGAGTTAATTAGATACACCTTAATACCAATTGTTGAAAAATGAACTTTATTAGTTAGTGTTCATTTACTAATGAGGCTGCCCATGGACGAGCAGCCTCTTTTTATATTAGACATATTTACCCTCAAAGAGTCCTTTTATTTCCTTACTGAAACAAAAGAGGGGCAAATTTAAATAAGTCGTGTCTCCAAACCGGCCATGTGTGACCTCCGGGATATTCGCTATACTCATATTTAATTCCTATTTCATCAAATTTTTGCATCATAACTTTACAATTATTATAAGCAATATCTTCTTCTCCTCCCATTGAAATAAAAAACCTCTTCAAATTACTATTTATCTTTTCAGTATTCTCTTTCATGTATTTGTACTGAGGATCTGACAGTTCATTAGAATCTGCAAACCATCCTGAGCTAAATACTCCCAAATAAGCAAACATATCAGTATTCTGCACCCCAGCATGAAGTGTTTGTAAACCTCCCATTGAGAGACCTGCTAAAGCCCTGCTTTTGGCATCCGTTTTCACACGGTAGTTATTTTCTATAAATGGTATAGCTCCTGATTTTAATTCATTTTCAAAGGCCTTGAGAGAATTTTCATTGAAACCTGCTCCCCTACCGGATATATTGCCATCTAACATAGCAATAACCATTGGTTTTGCCTTGTTTTCTGCAATTAAGTTGTCTAAAATAAGATTAGTTTTGCCTTGTGTGGCCCAACCTCTTTGATCTTCACCCCCTCCATGCAATAAATATAGTACAGGATATTTTTCAGATGATTTATCATAACCCGGGGGGGTGTATATATACATTTCTCTCCAGGAATTTGATGCTTTTGAAAAATATTGTTTAATACGGATATCACCATGCGGTACATCTTTTAAACTGTAATAATCGTCACCTTTAAAAGGTATTTCTATACCACTTGCCATACGTCCCATACCATAAAAAGATTCACTGGCAGGATCAGCTACTGCTACACCGTCAATTATTAATGAATAGTAATGAAACCCCTTACTTATAACATCTGTAGTAACATTCCAGAAGCCACTTGTATCCTTGACCATTTCATACTTTTTTCCTAAATCAATTTGAACTTTTTGAGCATCTGTCGCCTTTACTTTAAACACAACACGGTTATCCGGTAATATCTGCGGGTACTTTGCATTACGAATGTTGGTAGCAGCAGGTGTACCTAAAATGGTGTATTGTGTAAACGTAGATGTGTCTACAGGTTTAAATAAGAACTGTGAGAACATGTACAAACCGTTTTTCCATACTTTAAAATCATGAACTCCTGGTTCGATGTAATAAATATGGGGAACGTCATTTTGATAAAGATAATCATGGGTGCGTTTACTAAAAGTAATCAGTCCGTCTTCATCTCCACATGAAATCCAGAGGAGTTTCAACATTTTTTTAGCTTTTTCCGGATCCGGAACAAGCTCTTCAGGGGCTTTTGTATTGGGAGCAGAAGAAAATCCACCAACCCATGCAAATTTATCAAGATTGCCCAAACCAAAATTCAAAGACTGTCCGCCTCCCATCGATAGTCCGGCAATAGCACGATGTTCTCTATCGGTATAGACTTTATATTTCTTTTGTATAAACGGAATGAGATCATTTAAAAGGTCTTTCTCAAAATTTGCGAATGCTTCAACCTTATCTGGAGCAAAAATATTTCCACCCGGGCGGTCATCTTTCATGGCACGACCATTGGGCATTACTACAATCATGGGTTCTATTTCACCTTCCGAATATAGATTGTCTAAAATAACTTGAGGCTGAGCACCATTTAGCCATTCCTTTTCATCACCTCCTATTCCATGTAAAAGATACAGAACAGGGTATTTCTTCTTTTTATCAAATCCCGGAGGTGTATACACCAATACCTTACGCATTGTACCAACAGTTTTAGATTCATACGTAAGACTGTCCAGAGTTCCTTTGGGAATATTTGGTTTCACTACATCGAAGCCTTCAGGGGCTTTTTTTTCAATATCCTGAGCCAAGAGGCCCATATTTATTGCAATTAAACTAATAATTGAAAGAACAATTTGTTTCATTTATAATTATTGTATTTGTTATTTAAATAATAAACTGGCATATTCTTTTAATGACCGTCTCCAGGTTAGCCATTCATGTGCAGTTCCCGGAGATTCGTAATACACATGTTTAATGCCTTGTTTGTTTAACATGTTTCTGAACGCCCCTACAGAACCCGGAAAGGGATCGGGTTCTTTAGTTCCCAGACCAAGCCAAAAAACTTTGACCTGTTTGTTTATAGTTTTACCATCATTAAATTTTCCATTCAAAAAAGTAGAAGCATCTATTTCATCAGCACTTGGATAATTTGAAGTACCGCTAAAGCCACCATAATATGCAAACTTATCGAGATGGTTCATTAAAATCCTCATTGTCTGGTTGGCTCCCATTGAAAGGCCGGCTATAGCCCTGTGTTCACGATCAGGGATAGTTCGGAATTTAGAGTCGATCATAGGGATTACTTCATTGATCAACACTTCTTCAAAAACAAGCTCAGGACGTTCCGAAGAAGAAGTTTCCTGAGGTTTAAAGGCATATCCATTATCCATTACAATGATCATAGACTTAGCTTTTTTTTCTGCAATTAAGTTGTCCAGAATAAGGTTCGCATGACCTTGTGATGGCCATCCGGTTTCATCTTCAAAACTACCGTGTTGCAGATAAAGTACAGGATAACGGGTTTTTGTATCCTCAGTATAACCCGGAGGGGTATACACAAAACAGCGTCTATGAGAATTGGTTAATTTGGAAAAATATATGTTTTCGCTAACAAGTCCATGCGGAACATCTTTAACTGCATAAAAATCCTGGTCCTTAGCAGGAATTTCGATGCCACTGCCCCAACGGCCGGCACCATAGAAATATTTTGTCCCGGGATCCGGGACCGAGGCACCGTCTATATTAAGTTGGTAATAGTGAAAGCCTTCATCCTGAGGTGCAGATTCACCTTTCCATACTCCCTCATCACCTTTTACCATATCGTATTTAACACCACCAATATCAAGTTGAACCTTACCAGCTTCGGGTGCAACAATACTTGCACGTACTCTACCTTCGGAATTTACCTGAGGGAATTCCTTTCCAGGTTGATTGACAGAGGACGGCTTGAAGTCTTCTACAATACCGGATGAGTTTGATTGCGCAAAACACACATTAGCACTTAACCCGATCATTAGAAAAATGATAAATCTGTAATTCATAACAATAATTTTTTTGTTTTTCTAGACAGTTAGTTAGCGTTTACTTATTCTTAAATAGCAAAGGAGCCATTTCATGTAAGCTTCGGCGCCAGGTTTGAAATTCGTGGGCAGTCCCTTCAGAAATATACGAAACGGCATTGTAACCTGCCTCTTTTAAGGTTGTTGTTGCACTTTTAATAGCATCCGGCCTTTCTTTACTGCCACAACTTAAAAAGATAAGTTTTACATCCTTTTGATCTTTCAAATCTTCCGGAGAATACGTGCCTCCGCTTAAAAGCCCATAATACGCAAATACTTCGGGTTTATTAAGTGTAATCAAGCGGGTTTCAAAACCACCCATAGACAGTCCGGCCATAGCACGATTCTCTCTATTTGCCACTGTACGGAAATTTTCATCTACATATGGAATTAATTCTTCAACCAATACGGTCTGAAATGGAGTTATATCAAAAGTCCTGAGTCCCCCAAATTTTACTTCATTGGTCATTCCATAAGTCATTACAATGATAAAAGGTTTTATTTTGCCTTCGGCGATCATATTATCCATAATCAGATTGGCATGACCTTGATTGCTCCATGCAGTTTCATCTTCACCCCATCCGTGTTGAAGATATAATACAGGATAACGCTCTGATTGATTTTTAGAATATCCGGGAGGTGTGTAAACAAATGCACGACGGGATGTATTGGTGCTTTTAGAAGGAAAAAGTATTTGATGTACATGGCCATGTGGAACATCTTTTAAAGCATAAAAATCCTGGTCATGTGCCGGTATTTCAATACCACTTTCCCAACGTATCGAGCCATAATAATTTAAAGCACCCGGATCATTGAATTTACCTCCGTCTATATTAAGATTGTAATAGTGGAAACCTTCATCCATAGGGCCTGCAGTGGTACCCATCCAGATACCGTCCTGGTTTTTTTCTAATTTAGTACCACCTTGTCCGCCTAGTCCAAGACTTACTCTTACACTGTCAGCCGCAGGAGCTTCAATACGGAAACGGGCATAACCCTGGGAATTAACCTGGGGATATTCTTGTCCGGGTTGATTTTTAGTAGATGGTTTAAAATCTTCTTTTATAGTTGTATCCTGTGCTTGTACAAAGCATAGGCATCCCGATAATGCCAGTAACAATAATAATTGTTTCATATTTTTTGGTTTAGTAATTACTATTTGAATATTAATTGCGCGAATTCGTGTAGGCTACGCCTCCAGGTTTGCCATTCGTGCGCAGTTTTGGGAGAAACGTAGAAATGAGAATCAATTCCCAACTTTTTAACAGCCTCTGTATTGGCTTTAGGATCACCCCCAAAACCTTCTCTCCGGTTTTCAAGTTCATGACTTCCAAAACTAACAAATAACAACTTGATGTTCTTTTTAAAATTGGGTGATTTATCTATGTCTTCAGTGCTGAAGCTTCCACCACTAAACATCCCTACATAAGAAAACACCTCCGGATGCGCTAACGTGATTACACGGGTTTGCATACCGCCCATAGACAATCCTGCCATTGCTCTATGCTCCGGATCAGCTAAAGTACGGTAGTTTGAATCGACCATGGGAATAATATCATTTAGTAGGGTGTTCATGAACCCATCTGCCCAACCTTCAGGAGGCCATGGACCACTAGGACGTTCAGCACCCGGTGCAGGCCGTGATTGGGCAGGCAAACGCCAGCTGCCATTATCCATTACAATAATAAAAGGATTCGCTTTGCCTTCGGCTATCAGGTTGTCCATAATAAGATTGGCGTGTCCCTGGCTGGACCACCCGGTTTCATTTTCACCGCCACCATGCTGTAAATAGAGTACAGGATAACGCTTATTGGTGTTTTCATTATATCCCGGAGGCGTATAAACAAAACAACGGCGCATGCTTTCATTGGTTTTTGAATAATAAGTAACTTCTCTTACTTCACCATGAGGCACGTTTTTCAACGCATATTTTTCTTCGTCATGAGCAGGAACTTCTACACCACTCCCCCAACGGCTTGCACCATAAAAGTACAGGCTTCCGGGATCCGGAACTGAAGCACCATCAATATTGAGTTGGTAATAGTGAAAACCTTCATCCTGTGGAGCCGATTCACCAATCCAAACACCATTCTCATCTTTTACCAGGTCATATTTTACTGCACCAATATCTAATTGAACTTTCTTTGCTTCAGGAGCTGAAATTTGAACACGAACACGTCCTTCAGAATTAACCTGGGGGTATTCTTTACCTTCTTGAGTTGTTGCAGTTGGCTTAAAATCTTCTTTAATTGATTGTTTATCGGCTTGCGCTACGCATAGCTGACCAGATAAGGTTAATAATATAATAATGAAATGCTTTTTCATAATATTAAGTTTTAAATTGATTAGTTGTTATAAAATCATTGTTTAAATACTCTTGATGCGAAATCGTATAATGATTTTCTCCAAACCTGCCATTCATGATCACCCGGAAAAGTGGCAAATTCAACTTTTAAATCATTACTCCTGAATTTCTCAACAGCTTTTTTAGTAAACTCAATCCGAGCGTCTTGTTCACCTACTGAAATATAAAAAAGGTTTAGTTTTTCATTGAATGACTTTGAATTACTCAACAAGCCCGGGATTTCTTTTTCCGCATCAAATTCATTCCCTGCCGGATTTCTTATTCCCCCAAAGAGACCTGTACTGAAAATACCTATTGACCCAAAGTAATCAAGGCTTTCCAAACCAACATAAAATGATTGGCCACCTCCCATGGATAATCCACATATAGCACGTTTGTTGGTTTCTGGTATTGTACGGTAATTTTTGTCTATAAAAGGCACAATATTGTTTGTCATTTCTTCTTTAAACGCTGCCATACCTTCACTACTATATCCAAAAATTCCACTATTTATATTTCCGTTTGAAATAACTACAAGCATTCTTTCAGCTTTCCCTTCGGCAATCAGGTTATCAAGTATAATATCTGTTCTACCTTGAACTGCCCAACCTCGTTCATCTTCACCACCTCCATGCTGGATATACATAACCGGATAATGCTCATCATGATCAGTATCATATCCGGGGGGAGTGTAAACAAACAATCTGCGCCAACTATTGGTTACTTTAGAATAGTAATATTTAGAACTAAGAGCTCCGTGAGGAACATCTTTTATTTTATAAAAATCTACTCCTTTCTCCGGAATATCAATACCACTAGACATTCTTCCCATGCCATAAAAGGTTTCACTTGCAGGATCGGCTACACTAACATCATCAATCACCAATGAGTAATAATGAAAACCCGGAATTTGTGGCTCGGTTGTCACTGTCCAAAATCCTTCATCATCTTTAACCATGTCATATTTCTTTCCTAAGTCTATTTGAATTTTTTGAGCTTCAGGCGCTTTTAGGCGAAAAACCACCCGGTTATCCGGTAGTATTTGAGGATATTCCTTACCAGCTATATTGGTAGCAGCTGGAATTCCGGATTGTGCTGTTACCATTGACCAGGTTATCAAAAATAAAATGGGAAATAGTGACTGTTTCAATTTCATGTATGGTTAGTTTAGTTATCTGTCTTTAATTTCAACAAATTGTTACATATTAAATGTATTATTTTATGAAATTGTTACTTTTCAACCAGGCAAGCAAAGGATTTATCCATTCCTGATGTTTAAAAATAAATCCATGACCTCCTTTGGGATAGATATGCATTTCTGCATCAACGTTGTTATGCCTCAAGCTTTGAAAATATGCTATACTGTTGTCTACATCTACAACCGTATCATCTGCTGTATGGGTTAAATAAGCCGGAGGTGTATTGGCTTTGACTTGCTTTTCATTCGAAAAAAGCTGCACATCCTCTGCACTGGGATTATCACCCAATAAAGCATCTCTTGAACCAGTATGTGTTAAACTGTCGGTCATACTAATAACCGGATAGACTAAAATTTGAAAGTCCGGGCGAAGACTTGTGTTATTTGAATTTTCTATATAAGATTTTTCAAAATGAGTGGCCGCGGTTGATGCTAAATGACCTCCGGCTGAAAATCCCATAATACCGATTTTATTTGTGTCTAACCCCCATTTTTTGCCATTTTCCCTTACCAATTTTATAGCTTGTTGAGCATCTTGTACTGGTCCGATTTTTTTGTTATCCATAATCTGATCATTAGGTAAGCGATATTTTAAAACAAACGCTGCAATACCATTTTCAGCCAAAGATTTTGCATTGGTAAGTCCTTCACCTTCGTAAACAACCACGCTATAACCTCCCCCGGGAACTAAAATAATTGCTGTTCCAGTTGCTTTTCCCGGATTTGGTTTAAAATATTCCAAAGTCGGATTGGTTACATTTCTGTACATTCCTTCACCGGACTCTTTTATTTCTGATTGTATTGAGTTTGGAATATCATTGGGATATAAATTAATTATTTCCTGTGCACTCGTAAATGCAGAAAAAAACATCAATAAAGATGAAAATCCTAAATTTAAAATTTTATTCATCGAGTTAGTTTTAAAGTCTCATTTTTACTTAGTTTCTACAACATTATACCCCATTAATGACAACATTTTTATGGCGTATCTTTTACCTAAAGTACGATAGCCTTCAGCATTAAAGTGCAAATTATCTTTTGCGTCTGTACAACCTTTAGATGATATTACATAAGCGTTAGGGATAGTTTCGGGGAGTGTTGCAATAATCTTGTTCATGCCGGCGCAAATACCACCTTGATCTTCGTGTACGGTTTCTCCGGCCAATAACGGGACTTCTTCAGATTTCAAATTTAAATCTTTCATCAAATTATTATACACAATTTTTACCTTTTTGGTCCAAAGTGAATCATTGGGGTTAGATTCACCCTGATGTAGAAGAATACCTTTTATAACTCCATCTTTTTGTGCCAATTTCCCCATTTCAACAAGGCGTCCATAAGGGTTCCCATCATATTCATTTGCCATATTCCTTAACCAATCGGGAGCTGTGGTTAAATACTCTTCATACCTATCTTTATCAAATAGTTCTATTTTACAACCACCAACAGCAACATTGATAATACCAACTTTAACATTTTCCGGTAGGTTTTCAACCATTGTTCTTCCAAAGTAATCGGTAGGTGTAAGTCCTGTTTTACAACGGCATAATGGCGGGACCGCGGTATACCATTTGCCTTTTTCACGATCGAGGTTTGGACAATTAACAGCTTCTAAAACTTGAAAGCGTTCATTTACGTTTACTGTATCCTGTGCTTCAATAGGTGCATTTCCTTCCATATTAGATTGCCCGAAACTCAAATAAATATGGAAATTCGGGTCTTGGGAATACGAAAAGTTTATAGCCATTAAAAAGATAATGAACACAATAATATTTGATGCTTTTTTCATAATGCCCGAATTTTATGTATCGTGATCAGCCAGAACGTATAAAGGTATTTTTGGCATAGATCCGGCTGTGATATTTTATTTTAAAAAATCATTTTGCCCACTCAGCTCCTTCTTGAGTACGTCTCCATGTGAAATAGGAATCTAAAACCTCGAGAGATTCAGCACTTGGCACCGGACCGGTATAAGCTGTTTTATTGAAATACATTACCTCCGGATTTTCATCACTAAATGCCGGCCATTTTGGCACACCTTCACCATTGGGATCTCCATATTTCGCAAAGTTTGTCCAATACGTCCCCATTAAATCCGAAATTCCTAAATCTGTTTTTGTAGTTTCAGGATTAGAAGCATCTAAATTCTCAAAAACGTAAGCCACTTCCTGTCCATGTGGTGAACCATAACCATAATTCGGCGAATCTTCCGGATGGTCCGGATGTTGATCGAAATAGTAATAAAAAACCTTAGATTTTCCTTTTTTGGCCTGCAATCTTGCCCATGACCATGTTGGCCAACCGAATGCTGCATCGCGTGATAAATCACGGGCAGTTTTTGGAACTGTGGTAGAGTCAACAGGATAGGCTTTTAATAAACTATCTGCATAGGGACCATAACGTTCTTCTACACTACTAATATACTCTTTGGGATCTTTTGTTCTTGTGAAGCTGGCACCCTCATCTGAATTGTAACCAACAAGAATTGGTGTGTCGTTAAATTTACCTGCTTCGTAAAGTTTATATTGATCGTCGGGTATAACCCAACCATCAACTATAGGCCATGCCCCTCCCATGCCCATCTCCATGGGTAATTTATCTGCGGGTATTTTCCTGAGTCCTGCTAATGAGGTATCACCAGCTTTTTCTGCAAATTTTAAACCATCTTTTTCTGCCATTGCCAGGGTTTTCATGTTTTCTCCCGGAAAAGTAGTGAGGCGTGTTGGCCCAAATGAACCCCCACTTTGTGAAATTGCACCATGAAAAAGTCCCTTTGCAAGCGGAGATGCACTCAGCATACTCACAGCTATACCTCCGGCCGATTCTCCAAAAATTGTCACTTTATTCGGATCTCCACCAAATGCAGCGATATTATCTTTTACCCATTGTAAACCGGCTATCATATCCAGCAAACCATAGTTGCCTGAAGTATTTTCCGGATTTTCAGCACTCAATTCGGGATGTGCCAGAAAGCCTAACTGGCCAACACGGTATGCAATACTTACTAAAACAACTCCTTTTTTAGCCAATGCTGCCCCATCATAAGCGGGTTCAGAAGTAGATCCATAACTAAAGCCACCTCCATAAATCCAAACAAGTACAGGAATTTTGTCTTCTGATGATTTCGCAGGTGTCCAAACATTTAAATAAAGGCAGTCTTCGCTTTTGCCCGTGGGATCGTTACCCTGTATGGGAGCTGGCGCATATTCCTTTGTTTTTTTTATTCCCTCCCATTTATTTGCAGGTTGAGGGGTCCGCCATCTGAGGTCCCCAATTGGGGGTTGAGCAAACGGAATACCTTTAAAAACCGTTAAACTGTCTTCAACAGTTCCCTCAACCATTCCTTGCTCTACTTCAACTTGAGCAGTAAGAGGCGTATATTTTTTAGTTTTAGTATCATCACACCCTGTGATAAATAAAGCCGTTAATGCGATTATAATAAATGTATTTTTCATTTAAATATGTTTTAAATTATTTTATATGAATTATAACTCACCCATTACACAGGCACTAAAAACCGACATAAGCTCCCCCTATCTTCTCAATACTTTACGTTATAATTCAATTCTTTCTTTTTTTACTCAACTATGATATCATTACCAGTTGTAGCATAAAGGCCTAATAAAGCACCTGTAAAACCACCAGCCACGTCAGTAGACAGGATATCACCGGAAACCGTACCTCCTAAGTTTTCAAACTCCTTTCCATCAATAGCATAAGCGAATTCATACTTATCACCATTAGCTTCAACTTTTAATTTTATTGGTTTGTTTATGTCTACTTTGGTACTTGCAATAACCTCAGAAATAATATCACCACGTCTGTCAGGAAAACTGTTTTTATGTAGTACCAGGTGATTTTCTTTACCTTTCTTAGTAATACCAAACACATAATTAGAACCTTCATTTTGTAAAGCCACAATACCTGCCAAATCTTTTTCAGATTTTGGTTTATAATCTAAGGTAGTAGTAAAAGAAAAACTATTGTGCTGCTGTCTAAGAAATAATGTAGAGGTTGGTTTTAGTTCTTTAATATTGGTTTCAAATGGTTGTATTTCCAATCCTTTTTTTGTGGTTGAAATAAATGCTTCGCGAGGACCTCTTAAGCCAATCCACCGGTAATCCAATTTATCTGAAGTAAAGTTTTCTGTAATTGTAAAATTGCCATTTGGGATGAAATTATTCTGCCCGGTTTTGTTTTCTACACCTTCAGGCATTTTAAGTTTAGGCTCTATTGGTATAAGTCCGTTTTCGAAAACAGGAAATTCCCCTGACCAATCCACAGGTAAAATAAACGTTTCACGCCCCGTATTTACCCTATTTTCTTCATTGGGTCGTACGGCTAAGAAAACACCGTAGTATTTATCGTCAGGACCCTTAATCAAATCTGCATGTCCCGCCCAGTCTACTTTATTTTTACGGTCTTTTGCAAAATATCTTTGAGTGAGAATAGGGTTATTTGATGCTGGTATATAAGGCCCTCTTGGGTTATCGCTCTTAAAAATAACTTCGCTGTGCCAATCGCCGGTACCACCTTCTGCACACATTAGAAAATATTTTCCATCCTTTTTATAGATATGGGGTGCTTCTATCCAGATAGGTTTTTCTGTTATATCTACACCTCCATCAACAATAATTTTATCAGTTCCGGGAATAACCCTGTCATTTTCAATATCGTAATCCCATATTTTTATTACACGGTGTCCTTGATACTGTTCTTTACCCTGATCGGGAGCATCATTATGAACAATGTATCCTTTTCCATCATCATCAAAAAAGATGGTATTGTCATGATAAGAGGGCTCAAATTCAATTTTATTCCAAGGGCCTTTCTCCAAGTCTTTGGTAGTGAAAATATAAGTTTTACCTGTTGTTGCAGAAAAAGTGCTCACATAAAACGTTTCATTATGGTATCGTAAACAACTGGCCCAGGAACCTCTACCATACATATTTTTACCATTTTCTAAATAAACTTCATCATTATTCCCAAGTGTATTATATGCGTAATTAATAAGTTTCCAGTTTACTAAATCCCTGGATTTCATAATAGGTACGCCCGGAGTCATGTGCATTGTGGTACTACTCATATAGTAAGTGTCGCCCACACGTACCATAGAAGCATCCGGTACATCTGTAAATATTATGGGATTATGAGCTTTATTGACTTGTGCATTAAGATTGAATGCAATAATCCAAATGATTAAGAAAAAAAAATATTTAAATTTCATTTAGTTGATATTTATTTAACAGGTTTCACACCTTCTTTAGTCTGAACTATTTTTTGAATGGTACCATCTTCATTATAATACATATAGTCAATGCAAATTGAGCGCCTATAACTTCCTCCTGTAGGAAGCGAACCATCGTGATACATGAAGTATGACTTTCCTTTAAAATCTACGATACCAGGGTGTGTTGTAAAGCTATTGTTAACGTTTTCCTGAATTATACCCTGATATTCCCAAGGACCTTCCGGACTTGTAGCGGTACAATATTCTATCATTTCGGGTTTAGTGCCTGCACCGGCATAAACTAAATAGTACAAGCCATTTCTTTTATAAACCCAAGGTCCTTCAATAAAATTTTTAGGTTTAAATGTGTTAATGGGACCATCAATTTCAATCATATTTTCTTTTAATTTCACCCATTTACAACTTCCATTACCCCAGTACATATAGGCTTGTCCATCGTCATCTATAAAAACTGTAGGGTCAATATCGTCCCAACCATGCTTCATATCCGTTGTCATTTCATTCACAATTAAAGCTTTTCCTATGGCATCTTTAAAAGGCCCGGTGGGATTATCGGAAACGGCAACACCTATTGCACCGCCACCCTTACTGTTTTCATCTTCTTTATGAAATGTAGAAACAAACCAATAAAATTTCCCGTCTCTTTCTATACATTGAGCAGCATACGCATCGCCGGTGGCCCATGAAAATGATTTTGGGGATAAAGGCGAACCATGATTGGTCCAGTTTACCATATCTTTTGATGAAAATAGAAGCCAATCGGGCATTTTGTAGTTGGTATCTGCAACGGTTGCTGTATCGTGACTGGCGTATAAATATACAGTATCGTCATATACAATGGGAGCAGGATCTGCTGTAAAGACATCTGTTATTATAGGATTTTGGGCAAATGAACTTACTCCTGTCAGAGAGGCGGCTAATAAAAATAAAGTTTTAATGTTGCGATTATTCATTGGTTTGTATTATTAATTAAATTATTGGTTAGTTTTTATTCTGATGACCGTTAACGAGGTTGGAGGTGCTTTATAATCAAATAAATTGCTCACTTTTATGATATCTTTTTCCGGAACTACCTTGGTAGAATTCTCGAAAGTGTTTTCTGCTTCCGGATTTCCTGAAAGCACTATTTTTTCTGCATCCGATTTGAAATTTGTAAACGTATCGAGATTGATTTTAAAATTTTTGGCTTTTTTTCCTGTATTTACCATTTTTAAAATGATATCACCGGTTTTAGTGTCTTTTATACAAGAGGCACTAAGCGTGGTGTCTTTTGCCGTTGAAATGATGTTTTCATAGTAAGTGTCTCCGTAATTGGTACTGAACATTTTTTGAACATGGTAGTTTGGTGTTAAATAATAACTTTTATTATCAAAAAATATCATATCTGTTGTCCATTGTGTATGGTCCTTTTTAGCAAGTAAAGGAGCGTAGGAGGCCATTTTTACAATGTCCGCATTGCGTTCAAGACCTATCATATAGCCGGCTTCAGCAATTGCATTTTTTAATTTATTGCCCCATGATGCATATTCACCCAGATAAACTGCTGGTTTGTTTCTGTCATAAGCATCATAACGATTCAGGTTAGAAAGAAACCATTCCGGTTGTTTGTAATAATGTTCATCAACAATTGGTACATTATTAATATCGGCTAATTCCCAACCTTTCTCAAAATCTTCCCCATCCGAAAACGGCCCTGAAGTTCCTATTAAAGTAATTTCCGGATGTTTTTCTTTAACAGCCGATATAATCATACTAAAGCGTTCTTCAAATTCCGGAGTCATTTTATCTTCATTCCCTATACCAATATATTCAAGATTAAAAGGTTCAGGGTGGCCAGCAACTGCCCGTACTGATCCCCATTTAGAATTGGCGGGCCCATTTGCCCATTCTACAAGATCTAAAACTTCTTGTATATATTCTTCCATAAATTCCATTGGCAAAGCCTGCTGTCCGGTACCTCCTACCCTCCAGGTGCCACCGGAATTTTGACAACTGACGGCCGCAGGCAATACGGGAACCGGTTTTGCCCCTATGTCTTCACAAAATTGAAAATATTCAAAATATCCCAATCCATTGGTTTGGTGATAGCCCCAAAGATTCCTTTGTTCAATACGTTGTTCTATCGGGCCCACCGTATTTTTCCACCTGTACATATTACCCACTCCATCTCCGTGCACCAGGCACCCACCAGGAAAGCGTACAAATGCAGGCTTTATATCTGCTAAAAGTGTTGCCAAATCTGCTCTTAAGCCATTGGACCTGTTTTTAAATGTTTTTTCAGGAAACAGCGAAACTACATCAATTGCCAGTTCACCTTTACTGACAGCAAGAATCACCAACGAAGTGCTATCATTGCTTTTAGAAGGAGTTAGTGTTGTGGAGTACTTTTTCCATTCTTTTGAATTGATGGTTACTTTTTCTTCATCCAGAATTTTTCCTTCTGTCCCTTCTAAACTAACTACTATAGAAACAGGATTATCAGATATTTGTCGGGCAAACATGGAAAAATTATAATTATCACCGCCCTTAACAATCATAGCATCATACCCCATATTTTTTATGCCTACCCCGGGTGTACCTTTATTTTGAGGTATATCACTTTTTTCACCGGTGGCGCGTGTACCTATGTGCTCTATATTCAGTACCGCATAATTGGGATTATTCGGATGAACCGAGTTGTTGGTTTCTATATGTAAAGAGCCATACGAAAAAACTTGTTTAACAAATTGCCACGATGTTAAAGAATGCCATTCAAGATTGTCGGTTGGGGAGTATTCAAAAGAGCGATTCTGAACCAACTCTGCATAGAGTCCACCGTCGGCGGCATAATTGATATCCTCAAAAAACAATCCGAACAAGTCAGGGCTTATTTGTTTACCTTGCTGGGCATTTACATTTGTTATATAACTATTGAATACGAATAGGCTGAATAGATATACTACGCTAAAGTTGAAACAACTATTTTTCATTTTTAAATTATTATTCATCTTTCAAAATTCTTATTTCATAAAACCTGGGAGTTGGTTTGTCATTAGTTGAAGTAATTTTCAAGTTCACAACATCTGTTCTCTCTAAATTTATTCTGATGGTTTTATCTGTTGTTGATATTATATTGGCAGGTTTTTCATTAATGAAAATATCAACATTATCTAATTTTAATTCGTCCAATACGGTAATGTCTAAAAATTTACCCTGCAGATTTTTGTTTGAAAGTTGGTAAGACATATAGCCACGGGTGCTTCTCCAAAATTTATCATCACTATATCCGGAGTTGCTTTTTTCTCCTTCATATAAATGACCTACTTCGGGTTGTTGTTCGCCACAGTTTATTTTATCAACTGTTTTGGCATCAAGAGCTGCTGCTTCTATTTCCTGTTGTTTTAATAAAGCCTGCTGTTCTTTATATTCTTCCTGACTATACGTTTGAAAATACATTTGGTAACGCGCATCATGAACTTCAAAAAATGGTTGAAGCTCCAAAGAATCTAAACTGAAACGACGATTCCCAAGGTCTTTTACCTTTGAAAGATATGTGTTTTTGTTACCTACTAAAGCATAAGCTTGATCTAATGGGATGTATTTGCCATGTGCAACATGCCCCATACGACTATCATCTGCAAATAAACCGTCTAAATCCTCTGTTGAGGTTTTAGCGGCTAAAACGATAGGGCCATCTACAAAAGCAACCCAGTTTGAGCCATCTGGTAAATTTTCCAAATGAGTTGAGGTTTTAAATTTAACTGTAATCTTATCACCAGATTTCCAGCCTCTACGGATGTTTATATAACCCGATGGGTTTTCTTGTATTTTTTGAACCTTTCCATTTACAGATACTTCAAAATTTTCCGCCCATTTTGGTTGACGAATATTTAAAGTGAATGATTGTTTCTTTTTGAGTTTTAATATTATTTCCGATTGATTTTCGTAAGGAAACTTAGTATTTTGAGTTAGCTCAATCCCTTTTTCTTTCCAATTCAAGCTTGAGGAAATGAAGAGATTAACAAACACATCCTTATTGTTATGACTATAGATGAGCTCACCATATTTAGTATGGTTTTCTAAACCTGAACCAACACAGCACCACATACTGGTTTCCGGTTGGGAGTATACTCTGTAATGATTAGGGCGGATAGGTGTAAAATAAACAAAACCACCCTTTTCAGGATGTTGGCTGGATAAGATATGGTTGTAAAGCGTACGTTCGTAAAAATCTAAATAAGAAACATCGTTATTATTAAAAAATAAGGCTTTGCTTAAACGTAACATGTTGTAGGAATTACATGTTTCCGGGCCTTCGTTTGATTTTACCATGCCGCTAAAATCATCAACAGGATTAAAATGTTCGCCCACACTATTTCCACCAAAGGCCACGCTTCGGGTCTGAGTCACATTACTCCAGAAGTACTTAACAGCCTCATATAATTCTTCATTATCAGTTAATGAAGCCACTTTTTCAAAACCTATAACTTTTGGTATTTGGGTATTGGCATGCATACCCGTTAGTTTGTCTTCTTTATTTAATAATGGTTCTAAAAAGTTTCTATGAGTCAGTTTTTTGGCTGTGCTCAAGTATTTTTCATCTTTTGTAATACTATATAAATCGGCAAAGGATTCATTAATCCCTCCGTGTTCTGTTCTTAAAATGTTTTGTATTTGCTCTTCAGAAAGTGGTTCAATTAACTCTATAAACCAATCGCCTAATTTTATAACAATGGTTTTAGCCTTTTCACTACCAGTAAAACGATACGTATCAATTAAGCCCGCAAACAATTTATGAATATTATAAAGGGGAACCCACGTATTATTTAAACCAAAACCGCTACCATCAATATCGCCTTTATGAATGCGTTCCCAAAATATTTTGCCTTGTGGAATGCCGCCAACATAGCCATTGCCATTTTTTTCCTGGCATTGGGCCAATTCAGAAATCATATAATCAAGCCGGTTTTTTAATTCTTGATTATCAGTAGAAGCATAAAGCATAGCCAGTGCCGATAAATAATGTCCGGCAATATGTCCATCTAAACCTATACTTTCCCAATTTCCATACCGCTCTGCCTTTAGTGGCAAGCCGGCATCAATAAGGTATGGAGCCAGTAACCTGTCCGGGTTAAGGGCTAATATATAATCTAAGTCAATATCCTGAGCATTTTTAAATGGTCCATCTGTAAGGCTTACTTCATGAAGATCAAAAGTTTGCATCTGAGCTCTGACAGAAAAGCTCAACAAAAAAAATAATAAGCTTAATAGTTTCATTTTCAATAGAATAAGAACATATAAATAATAAGTGTAAAAAATACACTTACAAATATAGTTAATTTTCTATATCATTTTAATCTTTGCGGAAATAACTAGCAATGTATTGTGGACATAACCTCATAAATAATTCATTTAAAGACATTTAAATAAATGTTAATGTTATTCAGAATGTTTTTGTGAAGAATGCAGTTTGTTGATATAGGGGTAAAAAACGGCTATAGTGCCGTTATTTTTTTAGAACAAATCTAAAAATCAGAATGAAGTTTCCTGAAAAATATAAGAGGGTTCTTAACACTTAAGGACCCTCTTACATACCTATTAAATATAATCATTAATTACAAAATTCCTTTTATAGAAATTAAATCTAATAATATCATTTCTGAAGGTTGATTCGTATAGAAAACTATCACTAATTTCCCTGTTTTTAATTTATTATCGGGCATTGGGATTCTAAAATCCTGCCATGCACCCTGAAGATTTTCGGCGTCATCACCAAGGAGAGCTAATAGAGGATCTCCCCTTCCATCTTCAGTTTCAAAGAAAATCTCTATTCCGTCATTCGATTCCCAGGTGGATGTTTTAAAAAACACTTTAACATCTAAAACAACATTTGTAACTTCAGAATGTAAGCCTGTCACCTCATCGGAGGTTAGTATGAGTGCACCATCTAAATCTGAGGTTATATAGCCCTGGCTACCATCAACAAAGAGCGTTTCAAATGCATCTGAATTGGTTGATATTGCTCCATTGCTATAAACCCCCATCCATTCATCCTCAATTTCATCTACGGCATCGGCTTGAAAAAATGCGGTGAAACCTAACTCATTTCCTGCAGAAACAAATTCAACGTAAGGAGCTTGTGAGGCCGGATCGGACTCCTGAATGTTCACCAATGCTCCCGATGCTGCCGGCCTGGGGTATCTTTCAATAGTCTCACCAGCCGGAACTTCTTCAAAGCTTGTATATGCAAATTCAAAAAGGTCATCTTCCCCAATATTTACAATTACACTTTTTGCTTCTTTATCATCCGGTTTTCCTAACAATAAATTGTTTACCGGTTCTAAATTAAAACTTACTGTCTTAGTTCCTTCAGAAAGGTCATTATCAACCAATGATTCAATAAGTATGACTTCAACACTCGATTCGCCTGCGGGAAGCACAAAACTTCCAGAATCAGGGGGCAATATAAAGTCTACCCCTTCTGTTGCAGCTCTTTCTCCCGGATAGGTTATGGTGTAATTTATAGTTAAATCTTCCTCAAAAAGAACTCCGGAATATGTAAATTTCACCTTAACAGGTCCTGCATCAGATTCCAAAACATTCAATGAACTTTCTTCAAATGATGCATAATAGAAATCCTTCGGCAAAGTAACATCATTCTCATCAGAATCTTCACAACTAAGAAACAAGAACAGAAGCGAAAAAATAATACTGTTATATGCTATGCTTTTCATATTATTATATTTTTTTATTAATAACCAGGGTTCTGCTGACCGGCGATATTAGGATTAACATTTATTTCATCTATAGGAATAGGAAGAATGGTTCTGTTTTCCGGAGCTACAATCTCAATGGGGTCTGCATCTTGTCTAAACTTATTAAATGTCATACCATATCTTGTAAGATCATATAACCTGAATCCTTCAAAAGAAAGTTCTTTTCTTCTTTCTAATAAGATTTTGTCCAGTAATTGTTGTCCTACCTCCTGGGTTGTTTCGGTAATCGAAGTGTCTGCTCTCTGAATAATTGCATCAAGGGCTTCTTGAGCCTCGGGCGTTTCACTTAATTGGGCGTGTGCTTCAGCCTTTATTAAATACATCTCAGATAGCCTTAATACCTGGATATTGTCGTCTTGTACCGATGTTCTGGGAAATTTGGTAACAAGGTTAACTCCAGCCTCTGTGGGATAAAGATCCTTCCTGATATCAGTTTCTTTAAAAATGCTTTTAAAATCATCTGTTGCAAATGCATCAAGATATACCAAATAAAAATAGCCCAAAGAATCGAAGCCTGAATTATCAGTTTCAGTATTAACTATGACAAATAAAGTTTCAGTGGTAAAATCTGAACTCCAACCGGACAAATATGCTTCATTCTCCAATAATTCGGCACCACTATTAAGTATCACCTCTGTTGCCATATCTCGGGCTCCCTCCCAATTTTCCATATGCAAATATACCCTGGCTAATAAAGCCCTGGCAGCATACGAATTCATTATTAGTGGAGATGAATCATCTGTCATTAAATCTATTGCAGCTTCAAGATCGGCTAGAATTTGAGTGTATACTTGTGATGTTGTACTGCGAGGTGGAAATTGAACATTATTACCATCTCCAAGTAAATCAAAATCCGGAATTGGAACCCCAAGGTGTGATGCATCGGCTGTAAAATTATATGGCTGCGCAAACAATAGTTGGAAATTATGGAATGCTAATGCCCTTAATGCATGCATTTCTCCAATGTACTGATTGGCCTGTTCCTGTACAGTTTCAGGAAAATCAATTTCATTTGCCTTTCTAATAGTGATGGAGGTGGTAGCTATAATAGAATTCAAATTATTCCATAGTTTATCTGCATACGCATCTCTCGTGTTCACACTATAGTTATCATAATCTAAATATCGACCCGTATTACTAAACGCATCAATAAAAGCATTATCAGACATTACTTCGGGTAAAAGCATTACGGTGCGGTTATAATTATCCATATGAGCAAATAAACTATAAGAGCCATTTGCTGCCAACTTTAAAGAATTTATATCGGTAATTGCATCTTCTACCTCAAGCTCTGTAGATAGCCGCTGTTCTAAGGTATCTTCACAGCTCCAAAAAATAAAAACTGAAAGAATTATTATATATATATGATGTTTCATAATTTAAAACTTTAAAAAGTGATATCTAATCCTAAGAATATAGTTTTTGTGATAGGAATTTCCTGATCTAATCTTCCGTCGTAACCTGCTTCAGGATCTCTTTCGAGCCTGTCATCCTTTATATATGTATAAAGATTGTTACCTTTTACATATACCCGTGCTTTAGAGAGGCCTATAGATTCTATTGCACTTAACGGAAGGTTATAAGAGAGAGAAACCTCTCTTAGCCGTATAAACGACCCATCATAAACAAACCTGCTGGATGATTGGGAAATACTACCTGTTTGGGTATTGCCGTATACAAAGGCAGGCACATCGGTTATATCGCCCGGCTTCTGCCACCTGCGTTCGTAAGTACCTCTTGTAACATTCCCCATATCAGATAGCCTTCTGGAACCATCACTGCTATTATATCGCTCCCAGGTATCATATACCATGCCTCCCCAGGCGGTGTACAGCTGGAAATCGAGTGTAACACCTCTATAAGAAAATGAGTTCCTTAGCCCTGCGTAAAAATCAGGTGTAGCTTTTCCAATTATACCCGGACTGGCATTACTAAAAACAGCGGTCACCTCAGATCTGGACTCATCTGTATACCACAGAGCGTTACCGTTAGCGGGATCTACCCCTGCATACATTGGCAAATAAAACGTTTCATAGTCTTCGCCTACCTTCGTGATGCTTGTAGGAGTTACTATGGGTTCATCATTGCCAGTTAATTTTGTTACTTTATTTTTGTTCGTAGTTATATTAAGACTGGTGGTCCAATTAAAACCATTATCCTGGTTTATAATGTTTCTGGTTATTACATTAAATTCCATTCCTGAATTCTCCATGGCTCCAATGTTTTCGGCTATGGATGTATCTCCATTTGTTGCCGAAATTGGCCGGGCCCTTAATAAATCCCTCGTTTCTCTTTTATACCAGTCAAAACTTCCCTGAATCCTACCTTCTAAGAAAGAATAGTCCAAACCGAAATTTAATGGATTATTCACTTCCCATTTTATATTAGGGTTTCCTAAAGCTGAGAAATAAATTCCCGGGTTATTATTATAGTCATTGATTGAGTAAAGGTTGAAAATTCCGGAAACCGGATCGTTTCCGTTGGCTCCATAACTAAACCTGAATTTTAAATCGGAAATAAATTCCACATCGTCCATGAAGCCCTCTTTAGCCATATTCCATCCTAATCCTACAGACCAAAAAACACCGTATTTATTGTTGTCACCAAAGCTTGATGACCCATCTCGCCTCACAGAGCCACTAATTAAATATTTATCTGCATAAGCATACTCTGCATTCACAAAGACAGAATTTAATCCGCTTTGAATCTTTTCAGTTGATGCCGTTGTTGGCAAACTTCCATTAATTAAATCTTCAAATCCGTCCGGTATGTTTTCTACTGTAAGGTCGGTTTCCTTATTACGGGTTTTTTGCAACTCATATCCTGCGAAAGCTGTGAGATAATGATCATTCCAATTTAGTTCATACTTCAATAAATTTCTAAACAACCATGTAAATAAGAAATCGGTGTCCTGTTCTCCTCTTCCTACCGGCCTGCCACTACCAAAACCGGATGGCAGTCTTATGGTATTATCAAGAAATGCCTGATTCATGTTTATCATGGATTCGAAAGACAAACCTTTTGCAAAATTATAGTTGAGATTGGCCCCGGCCAGTATTCGATGAGTAATGTATTTTCGTTTCTCTTCTTCGGCTTGAGCCAGGGGATTATGAGTGCTGTTAAAATCAAAATTGTAGGTACCATCTTCGTTGTATGGTGAAATATCGGGCCTTGTTCTATAAATTGCCCTAACGGGATTTGCCAGTGCACCTGCATTGGGCCTCTCATGAGAAATGTGTTTATTATAAGAAAGGTTAACACCTACATTAAGCTTGTCATTAAAAGAATGGTCCACTTTGATCCTGGAATTAAGCCTTTCTAACGACGATGCTTTTATAATGGCCTCCTGGTTGAAATATCCGCCGGATATATAGAATCTTGTCTTTTCAGAGCCGCCTCTTATTGAAAGGTCATGTTGTTGATACAACCCTTCCCTTGTTAACAAATCATACCAGTTGGTATTCACATTCGGATTAAACCCATTATTTTCAAGGTATTCCAACGCATCTGCATTGTTATCACGAATATTAGCATTCAGTACACCTTCAACTAATAATTCTTGTAATTCGTACGTATTAAGGGGTTTAAAGCGCTCCGCTACAGTAGCAGATGACAATCCCGACTGCGTGCTATAAGAAACCTCGGTTTTGCCTGAAACTCCGGATTTGGTTTGAATAACAATAACACCGTTAGCACCCCGTGTACCATATATTGAGGTAGCTGCAGCATCTTTTAAAACTGTTATTTGTTGAATATCACTCGGGTTCAAGGACACCATAACCTCTTCATCGGTGGTTTGAAACCCATCTATTACATATAAAGGAGATGAAGAATCAAAAGACCCCACCCCACGTATTCTCACACTTGGCGTATTTCCGGGTTGCCCACTTGAGGCCGTAACCAGTACACCCGCAATGTTTCCTTGTAAACTTTCCTGAACGGCAGCTCTGGGAACACCGTTTATGGCTTCTATGTTCATGTTTAAAGCCGATCCCGTTACTCTTGATTTTCTTTGACTACCATATCCAGTAACAATGACTTCTTCTAATTGATCTAAACTGATTTTTAAAGTAATCGTCATTGGTTCTGCTGTAGCAGTCACTTCTACCGTTTCAAATCCTATATAAGAAACTTCTAAAATATCTCCTTCATTGGCTTTCAGCGTAAAATTACCGTCCATATCAGTGACCACCCCAACCTCTGAACCTTGTAGTAATACATTGGCCCCGGGTATAGGAAGGCTATCTTCATCTAATACGGTACCATTTACCTGGTTTTGCTCCCATTGTTCTGATGTGGAACCTGGACTTTCGTTGTTTTCTTCTATTTCGGAACTTGCATAAACCAAATCCGGAAGTTGTTCGGGAACGGGAGTATTACCTTTAGGAAAGAGAACTATTTGATTTTTGAGAAACTTAAAATCAATATTTGTCTCTTTAAACAAAAGTATTAACACTTCTGCTAAAGATTTCTCTTTCACGTTTATAGAAACGTTTTGTGAATTATCAATTAAATTGTTGTTGTAAAAAAATGAGAATTCGCTTTTTGTTTCTATATCATCCAAAACCGATTTTAATTTTGCATTTTCAAAATTCAGGGTGAGATTTTGAGCATACATACTTGAGGAAAATAGCTTAGCTATGGAAATAAAAAATAAAATAACGTAACATTTCATAACTTTAATAAGGAAGGAACGCGTGTAATGCCTTCCCATTTTATTTTTTTTCATAATTTTGAGGAGTTAGTTGTTTACTTATGTGTTGATAATTAGCGATTTCTATAGAGAGTGTTGCAGCACTCTCTATTTTTTATTTATTTTCGAGCATAACCTCATTATTTTTTAGTTCATATTTAATATCCGACGATGTTTCCAGTAACTGCAGAGCCTCCTTCAGTGTTAAATTGTCAAAGGTCCCTGTAAATTCATATTGTAATAAGTTATTTGAACCTACCTTGATATTTACGTCATATTTTCTTTCAATATCAAGAATTACATCTTTTAAGGCTGTTTTATGAAAGATGAGTTTGCCATATTTCCAAGCACTGACAATCTCCGGTTCTGCCGTTTCAACGTTCACGCTATTGTCTCTTTTATGAAAAATTGCTTTTTGAGCGGGCTGAAGTACTATAGGTTCTATATTATCCTGCATAACCTCTACGCTCCCTGTAGCCAGTGTAGTTTCAATTTTAACATCATCCGGATAAGATTTTACATTAAAAGTGGTCCCTAATACTTTTATTTTTAATTTGTCAGTCTCAACAATAAAAGGTTTACCTGAATCTTTTTTTATCTCAAAAAAAGCTTCGCCTGTTAACTTAACAGTTCTCATATTTCCTTTAAAGGATTTATTATAAATGAGACTGCTTTCAGCATTAAGGGTAACAACAGATCCATCGGAAAGCACTACTTGTTTACTGTCCCCTGCCATTGTAGAAACTTTAACCAGCCCGGGGTTGTCTGTACCATGATTAGAAATCATTTTGTACAGGCTCTCTTTATTAATAAAGAAGAAAGAAAAAATCAGAATAACCGCTAACCCTGATGTAGCATAAAAAATACTTTTCGAACTTGCCTTTTTTTTCTGAAACTCTTGATATTTTCTATCAAGATTTATATTAGATTCCTTATGCCGTATTTGTGAAGCTACATATTGTGCTTTAATGCGATTGTATTCTTTTTGATGCGAAACATCTTTTCTGATCCAATTTATAATTTCTCTTTTTTCATCTTCGGTTACTTCACCTCTAACCAACCTTTCAAGATCTATATGATTCATGAGTTTTCTATCTTATATTAAATAAGACGTAATTTTGAAGCTATACCCCTATGTAAATTTTATTTTTTTTTAGAGAATACTTAAAAAATCCTTTAGATGAAACCTCATATGCTTTATGGCTTTAGACATTTGGTTCTCTACAGTTTTAACAGATATATTCAATTCTTCTGAAATCTCTCTGTTTTTAAGACCATTAAAACGGCTTTTAATAAATACATCCCGGCACTTTTGAGGAAGAAGGTCTATACCGTGCTCGATCTTTTTAAGCAATTCATCTTCAAGCAGCGCAGAAGAATCAGGATCTTCTAAAGCAATAAGATTGATTACTGCTTCCAGTTTTACAATGTTACTTTCTTTAGAAATTTTATACTTGGAAGATCTTAGATGGTCTAAGCATAAATTTTTTGTGACCTTAAAAAGGTATCCACCAATATTCTTATTTATGGATTTTCTTTTTTTCCACACTTTAAGGAATACATCCTGAATTATTTCTTCAGCGTCTGAGTCATTAGTCACATAATTTTTGGCAATGATGAACAATGTTTCGAAGTATTGTTCAAAAAGTATTCTGAAAGCTTCTTCATTACCCTCTTGAATTTTATTTAAAAGAAAATCAGCTTGTATTTTTTCTTTATGCTCCAAATGGAATGGTTAGATTTGCCTATGTTAAGTGACTCCTATTTACAATCTCAAACGATGATAAATTTTTATTATTGTTTTTACAACTTTCGTTAGTAAAAAGTGACTCAAAAATCGTTTTAATTATAAATATACAAAAGAGCAAGTAATAATTAAATAAGAGCCTCTATTTCACTCTTTAAAAGCTCCATCTCCTTTGTAATTAAATGAGTTCTTTTTTCTTTAACAGGAATTACTAAAACTCCATTCTTTAATTCCGAAGGTTCGGAATCAGAGAAAACCAATTGTATTGAATTCACAGCATCATTCATTAGTTTTTTACCCAGGGTATCAGATAAAATGCTTTTAAACAAGGAAGGGAGTTGTTCTAAAATTCTATTTGTATTAGCCCTTTCCATTTCGTTAATCGTTTCAAAATTGTCAATTTCTATAGCAATATTTTTTTCCATAATATCGCTCAACTGATTTTCTGTCTCCAACTTTCTTCTTTTCAATTCCAGGCTTCCTATATTTTGAAGTGGATTGTTAGTTTCCCTATGAAAAAGGAATTCATCTAAATCTAAAATAGAAATACCGGCCAAATTGTGAACAGGGACAAATACGGCCTGCTTGACTGTGTCGTCATTTGATGTGCTAACCCAAATGTGAGATTGTGAGTTATTTTTTTGGAAGTTAACTATTTTTCCGGTTATTATATTACCTCCAACAAGAAATAGTTCCAACTTTGGCAAGTTGGAACTATCGGTTGATTTATCTGCGAATTTTGCCAACTCAGCACATATTTCAGTAATTGAGCTGTATTGTATATCTTTAAATATCACAGTTTTAATTACAGTTTAGGCTCAACAAATTTAACTAACATATCCGTTCTGTGATTTGAAAAAGCACCACCGGTTAACTGTTCAGTTAAGAATAAGCATTTATCTTTGAGCTCTACATTAAATTCACTGTCCTGATCAGTATTTTTAATATGAATAGTGGTCATTGCATCTTGCAAAGCCTCTTTACCCATATCATCTGCACAAATCTTTTTTACAAACCCTAAGACGTCGCCGAACACAAAGTTTTCGAGTCTGCTTAGTGGATACTCATCGAACGCAGTAAATGAACTCCAGTCAATTTCTACATTAATTGGATAACCAGCTGCCTCATTCAGTTGTGATTCAAATTTAGGCAGTGCATCTGTTTTAATTGCTTCAGCTTTTCTTTTTTCAGCTAATCCCATTTTGTTTTATGTTTTATAATTAATAAAGTGTAAAACTATGGTATCTGTTAATTAATAGCATCCCTGAAAACCGTGGTTTTTATTGGTCAGAATATTCATTGCTCAAAAGAGTATGTTTCAAAAAAAACCCCATAGTAGCTACAGTTATACTTAAAACAAACGCCTCACTAACTCAAACGATATGTTTACTCATTACTCATTGATAAAATGAATATTCGAGAATACATTTGATCAATAACTAAACAACAATCTCATGTATGCGAAAAAACTACTTCTAAATGTTTCTTTCTTTTTCCTTGTAACACTGGTAAATGCACAAGAAGGCACAGTCTCAGGAACTCTTACTGATAATACTGGTGAGCCACTACCAGGAGTAACTATTGTAGTAAAGGGTACTACAAATGGTACTATTACCGATTTTGATGGAAATTATGAAATTCTCTGTAAAGTAAGTGATGTTCTTGTATTTAGTTTTATAGGAATGAATGCTAAAGAGGTATTGGTAACGCCAGAAATGTTTGATGAAAACAAAAACAATCAAATTCCGGAAAACATTCCCATACCTGTTAAAAAAATAGTTAGCAGTACTTATGAAAAACTCTCAGAGGAAAATTTAAAAATTAACAAAATACCCGATATTACACAGCCTTCCCTAAAGTTTCATAAATCAGGTAATAATCAGAACTTTCAAAGAATAAGTTCAATAAAAAAAGATAGTAATAGGGTAGTTTTAACTTACTTTAAGCCTGATATTTATTTTGAAATTGGCCTCAACAGTTCTATCTCCAATAGTTATATAAACAATAAAAATTTACCTCTTACACAAAACGTATACAGCCAGGGTCAACCATTTAACAATAATAACACCTGGTTTGGCCCACACACCAACCAAATATTTTCATTTGGACCCCTCATTAATAATTTAGAGTATGATGGTAGTAATTATGCCTATGATCCAAATGGTGAATTGGTTCCATTAGGCTCAGGAAATGGCAACAGGGCAAAAGCTTATAACAATAACCCATACCAAAATGCAACAGATATATTTAACTCTGCCTACTTAAAAATTTATACAAATAAAGAGTCTTTTAAAATTGGCTACTATAATAAATCTATGACAAATATATTTGATAGTGAAAAAAGCTCCCATAGCAGCGTTTCAGTTAATTATAACAATAAAAACAACTATTCAAAAAAGGTCAAATGGAATTCCTTTGTAAATTATTATAGTGAAAGTAACAACCAGCCCAATACCAGTGGATTTTATAATAACCTGTTACTAAACGCCCTAGCGACCCCGAGCAGTTTTAATAATAATACAAGATATCGTTTTGATGATAATTCACAAAGAAGTTTTGCACCTGAATATTATAACAATCCTCATTGGTTACTGAATACCAGCCGAAACTATAGAACATCCCAGTTGTTCACTTTTAGCTTACAAAATGAATTTAGAGTAACCGATGACATAAACATTTATTCAAAAATCAACTATACCAATGAAATTGATGACACCCATTTTGGCTATAAAAGAAATACGGCAGGATTTCAAAATGGCCTATTGAACGTCAGAAAATTTAATGAGGATTTGTTTAATGCTCAGGCAACTTTTAATTTAAATAGTGAAAAAATATCTATAACCTCAACTTTTGAATTTATTAAGAATCATCTTGATTATGATTTTTCAGAATCATTAAACCTAAATGATTTTACATTTAATGAACCAAGGAATATTATTTCAGTCTCTAAAAGTCCCTCTAAAAATACTCTTAACCTGTTAAACAAGGTACAGTATACCTTAGATGACTATTCCGAATCCAAAATTTCATTCAGCAATCAATCCTTTCTGTCATCTGTTCAGGAAAATAATCTATTCCTGCCTACCATAGAATTAAGCAGTGATATTAACGAATGGATAGGTTTTTTTGACTGGATGGATAATTTTCGATTATATACATTTTATGCCCAAAATGCAAAAGACCAATCTCTCTATTACAAGAATAAAAGCCACAACAGCCTTTTAATAAGTCCGGAAGAAAGTATGGGCTATCTCGCAAATCATGACTTATTTATTCACAATGATCTCAAATTAGAACAAAGTGAAAGTTTTGAAACTGGTTTTGATATTTCACTTCTTTACAGTCGTCTTAATTTAGAATTTAATGTTCATCATACAATTAACAAGAACGCTGTATTTCCAGTTATAGAAAACAGTGATTTTACACTTAGTAATGTAGCTGACATTTCCAATAAAGGGTTTGAAGCAACTATTGAAGGTTATATAACCGATTGGAATAGTGATTTTAAACTTATCACATCACTATCACTATTCAAAAATAGAACGAAGGTGTTAAGAACAAACAATAATGAAAATATTGCAATTGCCGGATTTAATAATGTGTCTAAGAAACTTATTAAAGGCCAGGAGGCCGGAGTTTTGGTTGGCAGTACCTACTTAAGGGATGATTTAAATAATATAATTATAGATAATGAGGGTTACCCGATGGTTGATCCCAATGAAAAGATTATAGGCAACCCGAACCCTGATTTTAATATCGGTTTTAACAGCTCCATTGAATGGAAAAATTTAATACTCGATATTGTTATTGATACCCAAATTGGCGGTGACGTCTGGAATGGAACTCAAAGCGCCCTCAACTATTTAGGGAGGTCAGAAGAAACATCACAATTACGAAATACAACCAACTATATTTTTGAAGGCGTTGACGTAAACGGTAATGTGAACACAATTCCTGTTGATTTTGCCAATCCGGAAAATGGCCTGGAGGGAAATAGATGGGTAAAATACGGATTTTCAGGAGTGGCAGAAGATGCTATTGAAGACGGAAGTTATCTAAATTTTAAAACCATATCCCTCTCCTACAATGTATCTGACGACAACAAATTCTTTAAGAATATCAGGTTTAGCCTATATGCTGAAAATTTATTTACTCTTACACGTTTCAGGGGTGCTACTCCATATAGCAGCCTTTATGATAATTCTACTGCTAAGGGGCTAAACTTTTTTAACACGCCTATTATCAGTGAAATAGGTTTTAAAATTAACATGAAAATATAATTAACTACTTCAAAAACTTTATACATATGAAAACTCATACTATAAATAAATATATCATTCTTTTAATCATCTTTACCTCTTTGCTTTCATTTAAAACATGGGTAGATAAGGGGAATACATTTGAGAAAATATATACACAAACAGACAGACCTCTGTACTTTCCAGGTGAGACTATATGGTTTAAGTCTTATGTTGTGAATGCCGCAAATAAAGTGTCTGCTATAAATGATGTTATGGTGGCCGAACTAATATCTCCTAAAGGAGATGTGATAAAGACACTAAATCTGTCCATATACAATGGTTATAGCTATGGAGATTTTAATATTGATAAAAACTGGGTTGGTGGTATTTACACCCTAAAAACATATACCAACTGGATGAAAAACTTTGGAGAAGAATCATTTTTCTCAAAAAAAATAACTATCCAAAAAATTGTGCATCCCAACCTGCTTTTAAAGCTGAAATTTGAAAAGGAGGCTTATGGAAAAGGGTCTGAGGTGACTGCAAATTTTGAAGTCAAAAATCTTGAAAATAACCCATTAAATAATAAAGATATACACTTTGAAGTATCAATAGCCGGAAAAAAAGAGATCTCAGAAAAAGTTGTGACCAACAGCGTTGGGAAAACCGATTTGAAATTTAAACTTCCGGAAAATTTAAATACATCGGATGTTATCATAAACGTACTGGTTTCTTATGAAGGCAACACAGAATCGATTTCGCGAAGCGTTCCCGTTATTATGGATAATATTGATTTACAATTTTTCCCGGAAAGTGGATTAACTATAGAAAATACTCAAAATACAATGGCATTTAAAGCCCTTAATGAATTTGGAAAACCAGCTGATGTTGAAGGTTTTATAGAAGATGGGGAGGGCAATTTTATTACGGATTTTAGTAGTTATCACGATGGTATGGGAAGCTTTCAACTTAACCCAAAAGCGGGTACTCAGTATTTTGCAAAAATAAACAAACCTTTCGTATCCGATTCATTATATAAGCTACCCGCCGCCAAAAGTGATGGCGTTAAATTTTCAATCTTAAGCTCATCGGAAAAAGAAATTTTACTCAATGTTCATTCAACACATAATACAGATGTAAAACTGAATGTTTTAAACACTTTCAGTACTCTGCATCAAAAAGACCTGTCTTTAAAAAAAGGTGATAATACTATTAAAATTAATAGTAAAACCTTCCCTATGGGTATTACTAAAATCAGTATTTTGAAAAAGGAAGATAATATTTTATGTGAACGTCTATTTTTTGTAAATCAACACAAAAATCTCAATGTTGAAATCTTTACCGACAAAGAGAGTTACAAAAACAGGGAGAAGGTTAAAGTTCGTATTAAAACAACCGATGAAGGTAAACGCCCTATAGCTTCTAATTTATCAGTAAGCGTGGTAGACAATAAAATACTTTCAGTAGCAGATGATAAACAGGACCATATTTTATCCTCTTTATTGCTTTCCAACGAATTAAAAGGCAAAATTCACAAACCTGTTTTCTATTTTGATAAAGAGGAGAAAAAAGCTGAAAAGGCACTGGATTATGTAATGCTTACCCATGGATGGAGAAGTTATGTTAGAAATTCCGACCTGGACCTGAATACAGCTTCATTTCCACCGGCTTTAAAGTCCCTACAAACAGGATATATAATAGATCAGAAGGGAAAACGTACTACTGCCCATCTTTTGCTATTTGATAATAAGGGTAAAAATGCCCTTATGTTTGATACTGATCCAAATGGTAATTATAGCTTTAAAACAGACACTCATTCCTATTACACGCTGCTTGCTTACAGGGATGATAAAAAGCCTGTAACTATTGTCACAAATCCTTTAAATAGAGATGCTATTCCGGAGTATTCAAATAATACATATAGTATTGACAACAAAAATGAGAACCTGCAAAATGTTCAAAAACCTCTTCAAAATCCTATTAAACAATCTTCTACAAAAGTATCCATTTCCCTTAATGAAGATTATTCTTCATTGGATGAAGTTGTAGTTATAGGTTATGGCAGTCAATCAAAAAAGAGTATTAGCGGAAGTATAGTCTATGTGGAGGCCGAAGAACTTGCATCTGTTCAAGCGGATGATGTTGGTTTTTTGTTACAAGGCCGGGTTTCGGGTGTAACTATAAACCAAAGTGCAGATCCCGGAAATCAAAGCAGTATTAGTATAAGAGGCAGTAATTCCATTTCCGGGAACAACAGTCCGTTAGTTATAGTTGATGGTGTACCATACACAGGATATAACCAATCTCCCCTTTCTGAAATTAATTCGGATAATATAAGTACAATATATGTTTTAAAGGGAGTGGCAGCTACATCAATATACGGAAGTAACGCATTCTATGGGGCTATTATAATATCTACTAAAAATGGTAATTATTATCACAGGAACAGTAAATTATTAAATAATGCCAAGTTTAACAATTATAGCATAGAAAGTATTTTTGCATCTGGCAAATACAATTTATATACCGGCAGGGAATTTTACATCCCACAATACAACAATGAAATTGAAACCGATGAAAGAAGTGACTTTAGGCAAACCATTTATTGGAATCCGGTTGTACAAACTGATGAAAATGGAGAAGCAACCTTCGAGTTTTATAACTCCGATGCCATTACCTCATTTAAAATAGTAGCCGAAGGGATTGGTTATAATGGATTAGTTGGAAGGAATGAAAAAGATTATAGCACTCAAAAACTTTTAAATGTAGATTTTAAGATGCCAAACTACCTCACCTTAAATGATACTGTAGAGCTTTCAATTAACGTGAAAAATAATACGGATAAACGAATTTCATCAATGTTACAGTTAAAATTACCGGAAGAAATTGTTTTGGCTGAACAAATCGACTTTAATGTTCATATTGAAGCAGATTCCTTTTTAGTTAAAAAGGTAAAAATAATCCCTGTTAAGAAAACAAAGAATACCCACATTGAGATTTCTATTATTACGGATAATGATAGGGATATGGTAAAAAAAGAAGTGACAATATTGAGCCCATATTTTCCCATTCAAGCCTCTGTTTCAGGATTTAAAAATCAATCCTTTAGTTTACCTGTAAAAGATGTAGTAAAAAATAGCCTGTCGGCTGAATTTACAATTTATATTGATATTGTTGGAGAAGTAATGAATGGCATAGAGTCTATGATAAGGGAACCATACGGATGCTTTGAGCAGGTTTCTTCCAGTACCTATCCTAATGTTCTTATTTTAAAATATTTAAAAGAAACGGGGCAAAGTAATCCGGATATTTCACAAAAAGCTATGGAATTTATTAAAAAAGGGTATCGTAAACTGGCCGCATATGAAACCTCTCAAAATGGATTTGAATGGTATGGACATACACCACCTCATGAAGCCCTGTCTGCCTTTGGAATTATGGAATTTATTGAAATGAAAGATGTCTACGATAAAGTTGATGAAAAAATGATTGAGCGCACGGTTAAGTGGCTTTTAAGCAGAAGAGACAACAAAGGTGGTTTTAAACAAAATGCTGGTAAATATGGTTTTTCTGCAGCTCCTGAAAATGTAAATAATGCATACATCGTTTATGCTATAAGTGAGTCGGGCATTGAAGTGGATATTGAAAAGGAGTATAACCACGCTTACAACGAAGCTCTTGAAAGTAATGATACATATAGAATGGCATTAATGGCATGTGCCGGAAGCAATTTAAATAAACCCGAAAAAACATCGATCCTTATCAACAAGATCAAAAATAATATAAATAATTACGGGATTGACAAACTTCCCGTAGAACATACCATAACACGGTCATACGGTAATTCTAAGATCAATGAAACCGTTGCATTTTCTATCTTAGCCCTTTTAAAAGAAGGCACCTTAGAATCTGAAACGTTAAAAGCTGTTGAATACTTAACCAATAACAGGAATCAAGGCAGATTCGGATCTACCCAGGCTACTTGTATGTCTATTAAAGCCCTAATTGAGGTTACTAAATTTCAGAAATCACAGACTGACTTTAAAAACAGTTTTGTAAATCTTCATATTAATAATCAAATAATTACTCATGAACTTATAAAAACTTCCAATGGAAAACTCGCTTTTAGGGTTGATGATTATATTTCAGAAGGCATACAGAATGTTACCGTTGCGTTTTCTGACCCTAAGATGCAGCTTCCTTATTCATTGGATTTTAAATGGGACAGTGCATTACCCGATTCATCTAAGGAGTGTAAGTTACAATTAAGCACAACCGTTCTAAATAACGTTTGCAAAGTAGGCGATAATGTAAGGATGAATATTACTGTTAAAAATAAAGAAAGAGATGGATTGCCAATGGGTATTGCAATTATAGGAACACCATCGGGAACTACAGCGCAACCATGGCAACTTAAAGAACTCTTAGAACGCAATGTGGTAGATTATTATGAAATTTTTGATAATTATCTGGTATTTTACTGGAAAGAATTTGCTCCCGGGGAAACCAGAACAATAAATCTGGATCTCAAAGCCGATGTAGCAGGCACATATAAAGCTCCTGCCAGCACAGTATATTTATATTACGCTGATGAGTTTAAGCATTGGGTGAGTGGTAATGAAATAACTATAAAGGGAGTAGCAAGTCAGGATTAAGCTTTCGTTCATATATAAAGAGGGTGTCTTAAAAAACTCAAGACATCCCTCTTGTATGGACTAATTAAATTCCTCTTACAGAAATATTTGTTTTAATTTATTCATTGCTAAAATGATTGGACATTTTGATCTACAACAAAACTTTACGGAACTTATAAATTATTAAAGTCCCACTGTCATTCCTTACTTAACAAGGAAATTGTGTAGCTGTAGCTATATACATCACCTAGTAGACGATACGGATCATGTGGCAATGCTCCCCAACTATTATCACCACCTACGCCTCTTTGCTTTAAATCAACATGCAAATAAATTTTATCTTCCACCTTAATGTCCGTAGGATGTCTTTGAGCTTTAGAAGCCCCCGAATCCAGGCTTTCAGTTGAAACGTCCATAGCACTGAAGCCTAATGGTTGCTCTCCCTCAATCCTAATTCCCTTTCCTTTATCATCTTTTAACTCTAGCCAGCGAACATCTGTTTTATAACCTGCTTCCTGGGGCCTGATATAGGTCCATGTATATTGATTGCTTATTTTATCTTCATAAATTCCCATAAATGAAGCCGTTTTCCTGTCACTGTAATTTTCCCAGGGGCCTCGTCCATAATAATTTAATTTTTCATACTCTTTAGAGAGAACCATCCTCATCCCAAATCGGGGTATTTCGGGTAAATCTTTACCTGTTTTATCTATACTGGATGTAACTCTGATGTCTCCATCCTCTTTTATAAAATAGATTGTTTTGTACGGTACACTTATACTATCCCCCAATTCAAAATTAAATGTAACGGAAACTCCATCCTTGTCTTTTTCCTCAATAAAAGCACTCTTAACTTTTCTTTTTTCATGAACAGTACGCCATACTTTTAATTTTTCCGGCATTTGATTACCAAAATCATTATCGGTTGGTGCTCTCCAGAAAAACGGTTCAGGATATTGAATAAAGTATTCAGAATTGTCCGGGTTATCACTCATGTAATTGGTCAATTTCCCGGTTGTAAGATCAATTTTACCTTTAATCTTGTCGGTTGCAAAAGATAGGATACTATCTTTAACAGAATGTGTTAAGCCCTTTGTTAAACTATTATTTGTTTTTGATGCAAAATAATCTCTATTTCCAATTGAAAATTGTTCTCTTGCTACTTCATGATTAGCAGGGACTAATTCATCAGCTTCATTAGTATATGCAAAAACATTTAAATAGTACTCTTTATTCTGTAATGAAGGGATATTAACATTCACTTCATCAGTACCATTAGGTACGGTTTTCAAATTAAAAGTTCCCTCGGTAATTATCTCTCCATCGTCCAATAGCTGCCACTTAAAGGTAAATTTACTTAAGTCGGTAAAATTAAGTTTATTCTTAACCGTGATAGTATTCTTATCAAAGCTAAAATCTATATCCTGGTATACTTTTTTAACTTCTTGTAAACCCGGATGGGGTATTCGGTCTGTTGCAACCAGCCCGTTCGCACAAAAATTTTCATCATTTTGCAAATCCTGGCCTCCTAAATCGCCCCCGTACGCCCAGTAAAATCTACCATCTTCCGTTTCAGCTTTCAACCCCTGATCTACCCAATCCCAGATAAATCCTCCCTGCATATGCTTACTGCTGTTAATTATATCCCAATACTCCTGAAAATTCCCATTACTGTTCCCCATAGCATGGGAGTATTCGCACATAATATAAGGCCGTGATTTATCAGACTCCGCATAAGATTTCATAGACTTTATGGAGGGATACATCGGTGAGACTATATCGGTATTTTCATTTTCACCTGCCTGTTCAAATGCTACATACCTGGTAGTGTCACGTTCTTTTATCCATTTGTAAGCATCATAAAAAACAGGCCCGTTCCCACATTCGTTACCCATAGACCAAAGTATGATTGAAGCATGATTTTTATTTAGCTCCAGCATTCTCTTTACACGATCCATATGCGCCGGTGCCCATTGTGGCAAATATGCAGGATGCCTGGTTTTATCAAAATTACCCTGCCATTCGGCACCCATATGGTGCGTCTCTATATTGGCTTCATCAACAACATACAATCCATATTTATCTGCAAGTTCATACATATATGAATCGTGAGGATAGTGGCTCATTCTTATTGCATTGATGTTATTTTGTTTCATTAACTGTACATCTCTTAACATGGTTTCCTTATCCGGAACATGCCCTTTTATTCCATGATGCTCATGAAGATTAACACCTTTAACGGTTATCGGTAATCCATTGACCATCAACTGTGCATCTTTAATCTCGACTTTTCTGAATCCGGTTTCACCTGCTACTACACCTAAGTCTCTTCCTTCACTGTCAATTAAGCTTATAGAATACTCATATAAATTGGGATGCTCATTGTTCCATCTCAGTACATTTTTCACCTTTCCTGAAAAGTACACAGATTTTTCATCTTTTGACAGCACTTTAACTTCTGAAAAAACTTCCTTTCCATCCGGATCGGTTAACCTGAATTTCAGGGAAGGTTTATCTATTTGATTCCTTTCAAATCTCTTAATTTCAACATTCAAATTAAATATACCTGTAGTGTAGTTAGCGTCTAAACTACTTTGCATAAAATAATCCCAAATGGCTGTTTTAGGTAAAGCCTGTAAATAAACATCTCGTTCTATTCCACTAAGCCTCCAAAAATCCTGATCTTCTATATAACTACCGTCATGCCAACGAAATACCTGCACTGCCAATACATTATTACTTTCATTAAGGTATTTGGTAATATTAAATTCTGCCGGGGTTTTAGCGGCTTTGGTCATGCCTACCTCTTTTCCATTCACATAAATTTGTGCATATCCCGATATAGATCCAAAATGTAAAATAATTTCCTTTTTTTGCCAGTCTGCCGGAATATTAAAAACTTTTCGGTAGGTACCCACCGGGTTGTAATCATCTTCTATGTATGGAGGGTTTTTAGGAAAAGGATATACGACATTAGTGTAAATGGGAATATCGTACCCTTGCAATTCCCAATTGGAAGGGACCGGTATTTCTTTCCAATCGGTTGTATTTAAATCTGTGTGAAAAAAATCTGTAGGCCTTTCGGAAGGTTTTTTAACCAGGTGAAACTTCCAGTTTCCATTTAAACTTTTATATAGATTGGATTTATGAGGATCGTTCTGCTCTGCCAATTGATAATTCTCATAAAAAATAAAGGAGCTTCTTGCTGCAATTTTATTGTACTCAAACACTTCCGGGTTTTCCCATTCGTTTGTTACATTGTTCTTTTGGGCTGTGCCTGAGACATACATTAAAATGATCGCAAAACAGGTGAATATTACTTTTCTCATTTTTACTTTTTTAAATTAAAGACTTCTCGGTTTAAAGATCAAATTATTCTTTTTATAACGCTTCCTGCATACATATTAAGTATCTGAAATAATTTTATATTACAAAATCATAGCCAAGAAGCAGCTTCTTCTGTAATTTTTGTAATCAAATTGATAAAGATAAGCCCCTCTCCTGGATGAACTTTTGTCCTTTTCGTCTAATTTCTTTAAGACGTATAAGGACAATGCTTTTTTTATGAAATTGCGTGAATCCAGTTTTTTTTGACAAATAGTTTCTTGTACAAAAACTATGGAGTCTTTTGTCGTTATTGGAATAATAATCAATTAATTGTTTTTTCTATACCTTGTTAATAACATCAAAAATAAAACAAAATATAATTTAACAGATAATAAGTGTATAAAATACATTTATTATATTTGACATAAAACCAAAGCAAGGAATGATGGTGATGGTGGTAGTTTTGGAAGTTGTACTACATAATATCATAAAGAATATACTAATGATTATGGAAAAGCACCAAGCTTTTTGAATAAATCTTCAATTTATTTGATACCTTTTCTCATTAATATCAGTAATGGTGCAAAATCAGTTAAATAATGAATACAAATCAGATCAATAAATATCCGCATCGTCGGTATAATATATTAACCGGGGAGTGGATTTTGGTATCCCCGCACCGGACAAAAAGACCCTGGCAGGGAAAAAAAGACCAGGTAAAAGTATCAGCCCCTGTATCGTATGACAAAGATTGTTATTTATGTCCGGGAAATTTAAGGGCCGGCGGAGAAGTAAATCCAGACTACAAAAGCACATACAGTTTTGATAATGATTTTTCAGCGATTTTGCCGGATACCCCCCATGAACAAAATCAGGACGGCTTACTGATCTCAGAATCCGAATCAGGAATGTGCAAGGTGATATGCTTTTCACCGGATCATTCGTTGACACTTCCTTTAATGAGCGTAGAATCAATAACTGAGGTTGTACAACTCTGGAAAGAAGAATATAAGGAATTGGGGAAAAAAGAAGGTATTAACTATGTCCAGATATTTGAAAACAAAGGGGCTATTATGGGTTGTAGTAATCCGCACCCTCATGGCCAGATCTGGTCGCATCGCTCTATTCCCGTTGAAATTCTGAAAAAAAACAGCCAGTTTAAAGAGTATTGGACAAAGCATAAAAAGAGTCTACTCGGAGCATACCTAAAGCAGGAACTTGCATCGGGTGAGAGGATACTGATGCGGAATGACCACTTCGTGGCTTTGGTTCCTTTTTGGGCGGTGTGGCCGTATGAAACTATGATCATTCCTGTTAACCATTATCAAAATATAGGACAGTTGGATACGAAGGAAGAAAAGGCATTTGCCGATATCATCAAAAAACTGACTATACGATATGATAATCTTTTTGAAATTTCTTTCCCCTATTCTTCAGGTATACATCAAAGTCCAACGGACGGAGAAGATCATCCCGAATGGCATTTTCACATGATGTTTTACCCTCCTTTATTAAGATCTGCAGAGGTTAAAAAGTTTATGGTTGGTTATGAGATGTTCGCAACTCCACAAAGAGATATTACCCCGGAATATGCCGCCGAAACATTGAAAGGATTATCGGAAATCCATTATAGTCTTAGATAACAATAAATAAAAACTCCTCCCTATGCATGGGAGTAATAGCAATTTAACTACTATTGCCAGTGCGCCTGACTTGTTAAAAATATTACCTTATATTTGAAAGTAAGTAAACGCAATAAAATGCATTTATAAACACGTTAGACTCAATTGGCTTATTACAAAAATTTCTGCAACCATTCAGAATTAAAAATTGTATATTTAGGTAGAATTACAAAACAATGAAAACGGAAAGCTTTAACATATCGCTTAATTTCAACCAAATTTTAGAACTGGTAAAACAACTACCTTCAAAACAGAAAATAAAACTGTCAAAAGAGCTTGAAAAAGAGACGGTTGATTCTAAATTAACAGAGATTTTAGAAGCATTTAAAACAACGGAGTTGAGTCAATCTGACATTGACAAAGAGGTTGAATTTGTAAGAGCTGCTCGAAATGCCAGGAAAAAGAAAGCCTAAGATTGTAATTGATACTAACATTTGGATCAGCTTTTTAATAGGTAAAAAATTAAGCCCTTTAAAATCATTCATAGCGAATCAGAATATACGAATTATCATCTCTGATGAACTTATTGAAGAGATAGTAGATGTAACCAGCCGTCCTAAACTGAGAAAATATTTTCCGCCGGAAAAAGTACAAGATTTTATTGAGCTACTGAAATTAATTGCTATTCATCATTCAATTGAAAAAATTGAATCAATTTGCAGAGATCCCAAGGACGATTTTCTTTTAGCGTTATCGAAAGAAACGAAGGCTGACTATTTAGTTACCGGAGACAAAGATTTGTTATCAATTGGAAAATTTGATAAAACCTTAATAGTTGCAGCGGACAATTTCAGCAAAATAATTAAGTCTGACAAAAAATAAGCCCAAATAGCATAACATTGTGTAATATTCCTGCGGGCTTCAGAGGTGATAGCAAGTTTTCTGCTTTTTGCAATCTTTAGTACTTGCAAGCGAAGTACATATAATTCAGCACGGGTGTTACACCAAACGTTTTAGCCAATTAAAACATAGCATATCGTAAAATGAAAATATTTGAAACCGAAAGATTAATTATTAGACGTTTAAAAAGTGTAGATAAGAAATACTTCGCCGAACTATTTACTGACCCAAAAATTTTAGAACTTATTCCTCAAAAAACATTGACGGAAAATCAAGTAACAGATAGATTTAACAAAAGTTTGAATTTAAATTTAAGTGATTTAAATACTCAAAAATGTACTTGTGGAATATATGAAAAAGGGAATCCTGAAATGATTGGACTTGCCCTGTTTCTTATAAATGAAGACGGCGAAAAAGAATTGGGATATCGTTTTAGAGCAAATTATTGGGGAAAAGGATACGGAACAGAGACGACTAAAGGAATGTTGGAATATTATTTTGTGCAAATGAATGTAAACAAAGTTACAGCGGATGTAAATATTGCGAATGTTGGCTCGGTAAAAATTTTGGGTAAATTTATGACGCCTGTTAAAGAGTTTTTTAACGAAAGAGATAATTGTACAGATAGAAGATATGAACTCGAAAAAAATATCTGGCTACAACAGCAGTAACCAATACACAACTAATCCCGAGTAATTGGGAAGTCTTAATTTAGAAGATTACCTTATATTTGAAAGTAAAGTAAATGCAATAAAATGGGATTATTTGATCGATTATTTAACAAAAAAGTACCGAAAAAAGTAGAGAAACAAATAGATTTCACAACTGAATCAAATAAGATTTCAGGAATTGAATTCGGTTTCAAGTGTTCATGGTTTGCTATAAAATCAAATGACATTGAAAAAGTATGGAATGAACTCAAATCTGACTTTGATGTTAAATCAATTACAAACTTTAAAAGCGGCCTTGAATATGGATATAATGGAGGTTATTCACTTATTAAACCAATAAATAATTGGTGCCTTTTAATATGTGCATATGGCGAACCTTATTTAGAGAAAATAAAATCTAAAAACTTTGAAGAGGTTCATTTCTATTCTACTCATAGAAGTTCTGACTTTGTTCACATAACAAAAATAGTTAACAAAATAGTTGAACGAGATTTTTCAACTTCTGATGGCGAAGTCCTAAAAAGCGAAGGTGAGCCTACTGATATTGAGAAAATCATTGGTGAAAAAGGGCGAAAGTATATTTTAGAGGGAGAGAGAGATGAAGAAATGATAAAGTATAATACTGAAAGAAATTTTGAAGAATTTTTAGGTGATGAAGAAGGTCTTCTTAAAATAGCTGAAAACTGGAGTATTAACCCCGGAAAACTTAACGAAATAACAATAGACGACTTTGCTCTAGAACTAGTCATAAAAAATATAACATAACGATTTGCCTCAATGCCATTTTAAAAGCTCATTGCTTCTACTATCTTCCATGCCATATACTAAACGGTGTGGGTCACATTTAAACCGAACCATGAACAATTAAATCAATGAGTTGCTATTCACTCCTTTGGCGGGATGAGACGGGAAGGATGAATTTTATGGAGCATAACCAAATTTTTCTTTGCTCTATCAACAGGATTACTCCGTGATCCTGAATACCCCCCTTGTGCAAATGACAACCTCAAAGCCAAAGGCTTTGCTTTTTTTATTTCCCTCCGAAAACTTAAAACAAGTTTTGGTTTTCTCCGGGAAATAAAAAAACCGCACCAATCCTGGTGCGGTTTTCGCTTGTAGTGACCTTGAAGGCTCCCCATTTTTAGTACAGCTCTAAATTATACATTTTACTCAAATTATA
>CALGUD010000150.1 GCA_937901915.1 uncultured Flavobacteriaceae bacterium | reverse complement strand
AAAAACTATGAAGACACGCAACACAAAAGAAAACGTTGTTGGGTGAAGAGTTTGTAAAAACAAAAACAATTAACTTGTTCAAATTTATATTTACATACTTAATATTATACTTGTTCTCATCTTTCCTATATGGGCAAATTGAAGAAACAATTAATACAATTGAAAATTGTAACATTGAAATAGAAAATGATTCTACTCCAATAATTAATAAAGTAAGAAAAAACACTTTTTATTTACCAAAAGGATGGCAGGGTGATTTTTATGAAGATAATCCAACTTTATATGTAAAAAAAATCATAGAAAATCATGATGGTTTCATTACAGCTTCAGGCCAGGTGTCACAAGGGGCTACTTTTGACATCTACCTTCCTGTTAACCAGGTTAAAAAATAATTTTTTACAATTAATAATATGAATTTTTGAATTCGTTTTTTCTATACATTTGCGCATTCATTTAAAAACTTTTAATGAAAACAAAAAAGGAGAAGAAATTGAAATTTCTTTTTGTATCCAAATGGGGCGAATCACTTGATATTGCCTACGCAGTCCTTAAAGAAGGCAATGAAGTTAAAATGTTTATTGATGCTAAATCCTGCCATGAAATTGGTCATGGCTTTGTTCCTAAAGTTAAAAACTGGGAAAAACATACGGACTGGGCAGATATTATAATTTTTGACTACACCGGCTATGGTAAAATTGCTACAGAACTAAAAGCCGCTGGTAAGTTGGTCTTTGGGGGAACTGAATATACCGATAAATTAGAACTCGACAGAAATTTTGGGCAGAATGAATTAAAAAAACTAAAAATTAAAATCCTCAATTACCAGGAATTTACATCTTTTCATGATGCAATATCTTATGTGCAAACAAATCCTAACTCTTATGTAATTAAACCATGTGGAGAAATACAGGATTATAAACAATTATTGTTTGTAGGTAAAGAAGATGATGGCAGCGATATCATAAGAGTACTAAAAGCCTATGAAAAATCCTGGGGTGATAAAATGGGAGTTTTTCAGCTTCAGAAAAAAGTATCAGGGGTTGAAGTATCTGTAGCCGGATTTTTTAATGGTAAAAAATTTATAAAACCTTACAATATCACTTTTGAACATAAGAAATTGTTTCCAAAAGAACTGGGAGTTTCAACAGGAGAAATGGGAACCAGTATGTTCTGGACCGATAATAATCCTATTTTTGAGGCAACCTTGAAGAAATTTGAAGACATATTGGCCAAGGAACAGTTTACAGGCCATATAGACATTAATTGTATTGTAAATGGTAATGGAATATACCCACTTGAATTTACTTCCCGATTCGGATTTCCACAAATATTTATTCAAAGAGCAGGTATTAATGAACCCATTGGTAAATTGTTTTATAAAATAGCCTCAGGAGAAAACTTTAAAATTAATACCAAAACAGGGTTTCAGGTGGGAGCGTACATTGTTGTTCCTCCCTTTCCTTATGAAGATAAAAAAACATTCGAACTCTTTTCAAAAGATGCTGTTGTAGTCATTAAAAAACCTATGAAAGAAGGCTTACACCCAATGCATTTAAAAGAAGTTAACGGAGAATGGCTTATTACCGGCGATTCCGGCCTTGCCATATTGGTAACCGGAACAGGAACCACAATGAAAGAAGCGCAAAAGTTACTTTATAATCGTATAAATAATGTATTGATCAACAATGCATACTACAGGACCGATATAGGTGACCGCTGGACAGAAGATTCAGATAAGTTGTGGGCCTGGGGATTGCTTTAACCCTGCTTAAATATGGAAATAGAACTCGTAGAATTACAACAATTACCAGAGAGTTTTTTTCAACTGTTGCCGGAGGATTGGCAGGAAACCATTGTACCTTGTTGGGAAAATTACAAAGGGTCTGCCCAAATATATACGCTAACCTCAGAAAGTAAAATTTTAGGTGGTGGAATTGTTTTCTCATCTGTTTCACCAGATACTGAAGTTTATTATTTTGAAGCTCAAAATATGCTTAATCAGGGCTATTTATACCTGGGGTTTTTGTGGATCAATAATGAATTTCGTGACAAAGGCTTTGGGTCACTTTGGCTTAAAAAATTGTTTAAAAAAAATCCCCAGCAAAAATACTGGCTTTCCATTGAAGATTTCGGATTAAGCTCTTTCTATATTAAAAATGGGTTTAAACTCTTAAAGCAAGTAGAAGTTGATGGCAGTATAGAATGGATAATGGTCTATGATCCCCCCACTCCTTCCCAAAAATAAATTTAAGGAAGCTTCAGATTTTACAATAAAACGTAGTCCAAGGTTGCTCAAATTTATTAACTTTCCTTCTTTTAATATTTTATTGCCTTTAAATATGAAAGTAGTACTTCCTGCTCTTCTAATATTTTATTTTTTATCAGGCTGCAGTTCAGATAATAGTCAAAAACTAACCATTGCCACTTCAGCAAATATGCAATACGCCATGCCTGAGTTAGTACTGGCTTTTACCAAAGAAACAGGTGTCAAATGCCAGATTGTGGTGTCTTCATCGGGTAAACTAACTGCACAAATAGTTGCAGGGGCCCCGTATGATGTATTTGTTTCAGCAGACATGAAATTTCCGGACAGCTTATTCAATAAAGGTTATACAATAGCAAAACCTGAAATTTATGCCGAAGGACAATTGGTTTTATGGAGTACAAACAGTAAAATTAATCCTTCAATTGAAATATTAACAAGCCCACAAGCAAAGTATATTGCATTAGCAAATCCAAAAACTGCACCTTATGGAAGTGCAGCCATTGAAGTAATGGATTATTATAAAATAACAGAAAAGATAAAACCAAAACTGGTATATGGGGAAAGTATTTCCCAAACCAGCAGATTTATAACTTCCGGAACAGCCCAAATAGGTTTTACAGCCAAATCGGTAGTATTATCTCCTCAGGTTAAAGGACTGGGGAAATGGATTGATCTTCATAGCGACACCCATAAACCCATTGCACAGGGAGTAGTGATCCTCAATAACCGTAAAGAATACCTGCCGCACGCTAAAAAGTTTCAGGAATTTCTGCTTTCACCCCGGGGTAAAGAAATTTTAGATAAATTTGGTTACAATGTGCCTGCCCCTGCTCAAATTAATTTTACTTTATGAATACCCTAAAAGGAAAAATAGAATATGTCTCGGTAAATAAAAACCTGTCCCTTGTGAACGTTAATGTAAATGAACAGCTTTTATCTGCCATAGTCATAGACAATCCTGAAACGGCACCTTATCTTATACCGGGAAATTCCATTAAAATAATTTTTAAAGAAACCGAAGTTATTATCGGTAAAGGAAAAACAGATAATATCAGCCTTCAAAATAAATTTACTGGCTCTGTTGAGTTTATTGAAACAGGGGAATTACTTAGTAAACTTACGTTAAACACTAGTGTAGGAAAAATAATATCAATAATAACAACCAACGCAGTAAATCAGTTAGGGTTAAAAAAAGGGTCGGAAGTTACGGCTATGGTAAAAACAAACGAAATGATGTTAATTGAATAATGGATTGGGAACCACTCATACTTACTTTTAAACTTGCATTTGTAACTACAATATTGCTGTTAGTTATATCAATTCCATTATCCTATTGGCTTGCTTATACAAAAAGTAAAACAAAACCCGTAATAGAAACCCTGGTAAGTATGCCATTAATACTCCCTCCTACTGTTGTTGGCTTTTATTTACTGGTAGCTTTTAGTCCTTCTAATGCTTTTGGCAACTGGCTAAACGAATGGTTTGGCTTGCAACTTGTATTTTCTTTTGAAGGATTGGTTTTTGCTTCACTGATTTATAGTTTACCTTTTATGGTACATCCTATACAATCCGGGCTTTCAGGCTTACCTCCGTCGCTTAAAGAAGCCTCGTATGTGCTGGGTAAATCTAAAATAAATACAATTTTTAAAGTGTTATTACCGAACATCAAACCCTCTTTACTCACCGGAATTGTGCTTGCGTTTGCACATACAATTGGGGAGTTCGGGGTAGTACTCATGATTGGAGGGAATATACCGGGAGAAACAAAAGTGGCATCTATTGCTATTTATGATGAAGTAGAAAGCCTTAATTACGAAGCAGCCAATACATACTCTCTCATTTTATTTGTCCTGGCCTTTCTAATCTTATTAACGGTTTACCTCATTAATGGCAGGTTTTTAAAACGGTTTTGGAAATGATAGAACTCTCAATATATAAAAAGCTCTTATTCTCAACAGGTGAACTACCGCTCCAGGCTAATTTTAATATTGATAAAGGAACGTTTGTTACTTTATACGGTAAATCCGGGGCCGGTAAAACTTCGGTTTTAAGAATGTTGGCGGGATTAATGTCTCCTGAAAAAGGGAAAATTATTATCAACGGAACAACCTGGTTCAACAGCGACAAGAATATTAACCTGGTACCTCAAAAAAGAAAAGCCGGATTTGTTTTCCAGGATTTTGCCCTTTTTCCGAATATGAACGTTCGTGAAAACCTGGAGTTCGCCTTAAACAAAGGAGAAAGCCAAAATATAATAAATGACCTTATTGAAATTAACGAGTTAGGCGATTTACAGCACAGAAAGCCCGATACGCTTTCGGGCGGACAAAAACAACGGGTTGCCCTGGCCAGGGCCATGGTACAAATGCCGGAATTATTATTACTAGACGAACCCTTGTCATCACTGGATATTGAAATACGTAAAAAACTCCAGCAGTATATACTCAAAGTACACCGGGAATTTAAACTTACCACCATTTTGGTAAGCCATGACATTTCCGAGATCATAAAAATGTCCGACAAAGTCCTGGAAATAGACCAGGGTAAGATTGTAAAAGAGGGAATTCCTTCTAAAATCTTCACCAATACAGAAGTTAGTGGTAAATTTCAATTTACCGGGGAAATTATTGCTATGGAAAAACAGGATTTCATCTTCATAATTTCTATTCTCATCGGCAAGGATTTTGTGAAGATTATTGCTGATGAAGATGAAGCAAAAACATTACACATAGGTGATCAGGTAATTGTGGCATCCAAAGCTTTTAACCCGATTATCAGGAAAATATCTTAACTTTATAATATCCAAATCTTATAATCATAATTATTAAATAAGCTGGCATACATGGCATTTATAGACTATTATAAAATACTGGGAATCGATAAAAGTGCAAGCAACAACGATATAAAAAAAGCATATAGAAAATTGGCCAGAAAATACCATCCGGATGTAAACCCGGGTGATAAAGAAGCAGAAAGAAAGTTTAAGGAAATCAATGAGGCTAATGAAGTATTAAGCAATCCTGAAAACCGTAAGAAATACGACAAATACGGAAAAGACTGGAAACATGCTGAAGAATTTGAAAAAGCAGAACAACAACAGCAACAATACAGGAGTAGCAGACAAACTTCAGGACAACAAAGCTGGGATGATTCCTCAGGAAGTGGGTATTCTGATTTCTTTGAATCAATGTTTGGCGGAGATGCTTACGGAAGTAGACAGCGAAATGTAATGTTTAAAGGACAAGATTATAATGCAGAGCTTCACCTTACATTAAAGGACGTGTACACTACCCATAAACGTACATTAACGATAAACGGAAAAAGCATTCGTATTACCATTCCTGCAGGGGTAAAAAACGGACAGGTCATAAAAATTAAAGGTTATGGCGGCGAAGGTATAAACGGTGGACCTAATGGCGATCTCTATATCAAATTTTCAATTGAAAATAATACCGATTTTAAGTTAGACAAAGACGATTTATACACTACCTACGACCTGGATTTATACAAAGCAATTTTAGGTGGTGAGATCACAGTCAATACCTTTGACGGGAAAGTGAAATTAAAAGTAAAACCTGAAACCCCAAACGGAACTAAGGTAAAGCTAAAAGGAAAAGGTTTTCCGGTTTATAAAAAAGAAGGGGCTTATGGTGATTTGTATGTCACCTATCAGTTAAAGATCCCGACCAATCTCACTGAAAAGGAGAAAGCACTATTTAATGAACTTAGTAATTTAAGGACGTCATGAGCACAGAAAATTTCATACCTATAAATACATTATGTACACATTATAAAGTTGAAATGTCATTCTTCAGTAATTTAAATGAGAATGGATTACTGGAAATCACTACTATTGATGATACTCATTATGTACATTTTGAAAAAATAAGTGATATTGAGAAAATCATACGAATGCACAATGAGCTTGATGTAAATATTGAAGGAATAGATGTTGTATTTAACCTGTTGGAAAAAATAGATAATCTGCAAAATGAACTCATAACCCTGAAGAACAGGTTACGTTTTTATGAAGATGATGTGTAAAATCAAAATGATTAAATACGAAAAGGCCCCTTCCGGAGCCTTTTCAAGTTTTGGTTGTTGTGATTTAAGGTCTTAGGGGGTAAGATCACAACGTTTGCTAATTCATAATCAAATAAAATGAGAAATTTAATTGAAAAGACCCTAAGATTATATTTTACTCTGTGATACTTTTTTTTGCTGCTGCAAATCTAAACTTAACAGGCCAATATTATTAGTATTATTCTATGAATTATATAACTTATAATATTAATGTTGTGATATTAAGCTACTTTTTTTATGTAATATGTATATAATATAGTTAAAAATTAATAATCTATCAAATAAATTCTAAAAATAATAATTTACATCAGATCAAAAATGAAATAACTAAAAAAATTGTTTTAAAAAAAAGGCATAATTTTACATTATAACACAAACTGATATTTATGAATAATGTAATTAAAAATGTATCCGTTGCCTTATTTCTGGTAGGCAATATTTTGTATTCTCAACAACTTAAATTAAACGACCAAGAGTATTTTGAATCTCCTGGTTTAAATGTCACCGTATTTAGCGATATTTATCCGGACGGGCACCAAACAGGGGTCACTATCATTCAACATGGTGTTCGTGTTGCTGCAAATGGTGATTTGCGACTGGAAATATCACCCGGACAATGGTCTCCGGTTCCTAAAGGGGACACATTAATGGTTGATAAGGCTAATCAAAAACTGACTCAAAGGCTCTCCTACCCTGACGAAAGTAAAAATCGAAAAGGATTTAACCCAATTGAATATCCGGATCTGGATTTTTCATACAATGTGTCTGTTTCGCCCCTTGAAGGGAATTCATTCAAAGTAACCGTAGACCTGGATAATCCGCTTCCGGATGAATGGATCGGGAAAGTTGGATTTAATATGGAGCTGTTCCCCGGCGACCTTTTTGGTAAATCCTATGTTATGGATGACGCTCATGGCCAATTCCCTATTCAACCAAACGGCCCCATTACAGAATATAATGATGAATTCCTGGCTGCACCCTTGGCAACAGGTAAAAGATTGATTGTAGCCCCGGAAAAAGAGCTGCAAAGGATTAAATTTGAATCCAATACCGGGGAGCTCGAATTGTGGGACGGACGCGCCAATCACAATAACGGATGGTATATAGTTCGATCTATGGTTCCAAAAGGAGCTTCTAAAAATGCAATTGAATGGATCATTACCCCACACACAGTGAATAACTGGCAGTATGAGCCTGTAATACAGGTGTCTCAGGTCGGATATCACAATAACCAACCAAAAAAAGTAATCATTGAGCAAGACAAAAATGATCTGTCAGCTTCCGATATAAAAATCCACAGGGTAACCGAAAAAGGTAAAGAGTTGGTTAAAAGCGGAACCCCTGAAAAATGGGGCAATTTTCTACGTTACAATTACCTGCAATTCGACTTTTCAGAAATCACTACCCCTGGTATGTACGTGGTAGAATACAGGGACAAAACAACACATGCTTTTAGCATAGATGACAAAATATATGACCGTCATGTATGGCAGCCGGTTCTGGAATATTACTTACCGGTACAAATGTGCCACATGCGGATCAATGAAAAATACCGCGTATGGCATGGGCTGTGTCATGAAGACGATGCGCTCATGGCCCCTGTAAACCTGAATCATTTTGACGGGTATATTTCAGGCCCGTCTACTTTAACAAAATACGAACCCTACGAAGCCGTTCCCGGACTCAACAAGGGTGGCTGGCATGATGCCGGAGATTACGACCTGCGAGTGGAATCACAGATAGGCACAGTACGGTTACTTTCATTAATGGTAGAAGAATTTGGATTGAATTATGATGCTACATCCATTGATTGGGATAGTAAAATAGTAGAAATACATGTTCCCGATGGAAAAAATGATGCCATACAGCAAATAGAACATGGTCTACAAAGTATTCTGGGTGCTTATAGAAACCTTGGAAGATTATACCGGGGCATTATTTGTCAGGACCTTAGGCAATATGTTTTATTGGGCGATGCTTCAGTAATGACAGACAATTTAGTTTACGACAGTTCCCTGGGGAAAAATGAAGTAAAAGACCGTAAAAGTGGTAAACTTGATGACCGCTTAGTTTTTACAGAAGAAAATCCTGGTAGGGAATTATTTGTGGCTATGGGCTTAGCTACTGCCTCAAGAGCATTAAAAGAAGCTAACCCTGCGCTGGCTAAAGAGTGTAATGACGTAGCTCTGGCACTGTATGAAAATGCAAAAGGAAAGGGAAGAAGAAAAGGTTCTGAAATAACTGCCCTGGCCGAACTGATAAAAACTACTCAAGATAAAGCATTGATAAAGGAGTTTATAGCTCTTGAAGAAGAAATTATTAATTCTCTACAATTCACTGGGTGGATCATCGGGCAGGCTATGCCATACATAAACGACAAAAAATTTAAGAAAAGAATTAGCGAAGCTGTTACGAACTATCAAAAAGATTTGGCACAACAGGCTACCGAAACTCCCTATGGCGTACCTTACAGACCTAATATCTGGGGTGCCGGATGGACCATCCAGAGTTTTGGTGTACAACAATATTTCTTAAATAAAGCATTCCCCAGTAAAATTTCAGAGGATTTCTACGTAAATGCATTGAATTTTGTGCTTGGGGTGCATCCTGGCGAGAATACTTCTTCTTTTGCCTCAGGGGTAGGCTCCAAATCTGTTACTGTAGGCTATGGGGTTAACCGTGTAGACTGGTCTTTCATACCTGGCGGAGTAGCTTCCGGCACCGCTTTAATACGTCCGGACCTTCCCGAACTAAAAATATGGCCGTTCTTTTGGCAACAAACAGAATATGTAATGGGCGGAGGTTCTACTAATTTTATGTTCCTGGCTATGGCTGCACAGAATTTGTATGAAACAAATTAATAAATAGTCTAATTACCAATTAATCTGCAATCTTAAATTGCTATAAATCCTAAAGAGCTTATGTTCTTTAGGATTTATTTTTTTCAATGAGTGTAGGAAAGTTATCAAGGGCAATTTCATGAATATCCTCATTACAATTCTTAACTAATTTTCCTAGCAAATAAGAGCCTGTCCCCTCTTCATATCCAAGACGGATATAGGTATAACAATCATTTTCGCGTAACTCAGAAAACTCTGTCACATAATAACTAACCCCTGACTTGTCACTCGTGTCTGATTCATCTCCCAAAAAGAATGCCGATGCTATGTCCGCCTGGCCAACCTGAGAATGCTTTAATGTGCCGGAAGTAAACATTTCAATCTTGTAGTCTATAGTTGTATAGTTAATTCGTTTAATATTGATTATGATTTTAAGTCCTTTTTTTTCACCTGTTAAGGTAATAAACTCACCTATTCTAGGTGTTTCACTAAAATAGGTAGTGTCTGTATCTTCTATAATTAATAAATTATCTTTGAGGGCAAATTTTTTGTACGGAATTTCTTTTAACCCTTCTATAAACTTTTTTGAATAGTCCGACTTGTTTTCTACAACAATTTCAGGTTGCTTCCCATTTTCTGTCGCTAATCTGGAACTGGCATTTTTATCAGCCTGTGCTTTCACACTACATAGAGTAAAGCCTATTAAGATCAACAATACACTTTTTGATGTTTTCATATAAATATATAATTTACTTTTCCTTTTTAACTGGTAATTCAAAATCAACAACTTGAATATTTTTTAGTTCAATTTCAGAAACCTTTACCAGTTTATCATTTTCAAAAAGGCTGTCAAGCTCATAAAGTGATGCAGATTTGCTTTCCGGTTTATAATTATGATAATCCACAAACCGTATACCACCAACCTTTCTGGGATTGTATGCTTCCCTGAAACGCATTCCGCCTCCATCTACTTTAAATTCGTATGCCAGGTAATCTACAAAATAGGTGTCCTTATTGATCCAATACACATACTTATCTTCATCATCACCCACATCACTGTCTGAATCATCAAACCATACTTTTATTTTGTAATATCCCTGTCCTTTAATTTCAGTTTCTCCTAATAACTCACTATTCACAGAATGATCATTCAAACCATACGGCAAGTATGCAAAATAATGAACAGAATTAATAGAATTAGCGTATTTGACCGCCAAAGAATCAGGAACTTCTATCAATCTTTCATTCATATATCTCCAAAATCCTTTATTAGTATATGAGTCTACTGTTGCACCTAACGAATTAAGAGTAATCCGTTCGAGAACAAATTCACTATCCTTTCTTACCGAGATATAATGTTTATCCCTAAAATCAAAACTAATTTTTTTATGATTGAATTCGTTCCCGCCCGAAAGTTCGATAGACCTGTCTATAATTTTTTCGGCTTTAGTAGAACAGGAAATAAAAATACATGCTAAAATGAAAGTGAATACATTTGTTTTCATGAATCAATACTTTTTTTTTACTGTGCAAAGTTACTTTTTTGAATTAAATAGAATTAAAAAATTTAATGTTAAACGCAGTCTCTTTCATAAAATTCATTAATTGTTGTTACTTTTGCTCTCCGTATGCAAAAAACGATAAACATAAAAAACAAAAAGGCTCGCTTTGAGTATGAAATTTTAGACAAGTACATTGCCGGTATGGTCTTAACAGGTACTGAAATAAAATCAATACGCCAGGGAAAAGCATCTATTGTAGAAAGTTTTTGCGAATTTAATGAGCAAGGGGAACTTTTTGTAATTAATATGTATATCCAGGAATATACACATGGAACTCATTATAACCATGCTCCGCGTAGCGAACGTAAACTGCTTTTAAATAAAGGAGAGCTTCGTAAACTTTATAAAGAAGTGAAAAATGTAGGGCTAACTATTGTTCCCTTGCGGTTATTTATAAATGACAGAGGATTTGCTAAAATGGAAATAGCATTGGTAAAGGGTAAAAAACTTCACGATAAACGTGAAACCATTAAAGATCGGGATAATAAAAGGAACCTGGACAGGGTTAAAAGAGAATATAATTAGTTTCTGTCTTCAAGTAATGGCACAAAACGGAACTCTCCAAATTCCTCCTTCTCAAATTCTTTTTCTGATGTACGGGTATACAAGGTCATTACCTGAATTTTTTCACCCACAGGTATAACCAACTTACCCCCTATTTTTAATTGCGCCAATAAAGGTTTGGGAACAAAAGGGGCACCTGCAGTAACAATAATGCCATCAAAAGGAGCCTCCGACGGAAAACCTTTATACCCATCACCAAAAATCAACTTTTTGGGCCTGTATCCGAGTTTGGGGAGAAACAAACTGGTTTTTTTAAAAAGTTCTTTTTGGCGTTCAATAGAATAAACAACAGCACCGAGTTCTAAAAGAATAGCAGTTTGATATCCACTCCCTGTGCCTATTTCAAGAATTTTATCACCTTCGTTTACTTCCAGTAATTCAGTTTGAAAAGCAACCGTGTATGGTTGTGAAATTGTTTGGTTCGCTCCAATAGGAAAAGCTTTGTCCTGGTATGCATGATCTTCAAAACTACTGTCCATAAATAAATGTCGGGGTATTTTTTTTATGGCATCAATTATCCTTTTGTCTGAAATCCCTTTAGAAGCGACAACTTCAGCCAGTTTATTTCGCATTCCATGATGTTTAAAAGTATCTTTCAAGGTGGTTTTAGTTTTGTATTTCAAAATTACATAAACAAATGAAGGATTAAAAGATAATATTAACGAATGTAATTTTTATCTTTATCACCACTAAACTATATTATACTTGTAGTCCATTTTTGTTAAAAATCAATTATATGCTCAAAGCAGGCGTACTTGGTGCCGGCCACCTTGGTAAAATTCATTTACGATTATTAAACCAGTCTAAAAAATATGACCTTATAGGGTTTTATGATCCTGATGAGAAAAAAGCTCAAAAAATAATTAAAGAATTTGGTTACCATTCTTTTAAATCTTTAGATGAACTTATTGATGCAGTAGATGTAGTAGATATTGTTACACCCACCCTATCCCATTTTGAATGTGCAGAAAAAGCAATAAAAAAAGGGAAACATGTATTTCTTGAAAAACCCATTACCAATACCGTAGAAGAGGCAGAAAAGCTAATAAAGTTAATAGCCCAACACAAGGTAAAAGGCCAGGTTGGACACGTAGAACGGTTTAATCCTGCATTTATGAGTGTTAAAAACAAGGTAGAAAACCCTATGTTTATTGAAGCACACCGTCTGGCAGAGTTTAATCCGCGAGGAACGGATGTCCCGGTTGTTTTAGACCTAATGATTCACGATATTGATATTATCCTCAGCGTTGTGCATTCAAAGGTTAAAAATATACATGCAAGCGGAGTCTCTGTGATTAGTAATTCACCGGATATAGCAAATGCCAGAATTGAGTTTGAAAATGGATGTGTTGCTAATCTTACAGCAAGCAGAATTTCTTTAAAGAATATGAGAAAGTCCAGGTTTTTTCAAAGAGATGCTTATATCTCGGTTGATTTTCTTGAAAAGAAGGTTGAAGTAGTAAAAATGAAGGATGCACCTAAAAATCCCGGGGAGTTTGCGCTTATTTTACAAAACGCTGAAGGGGTTAAAAAACAAATTTATTTCGAAAATCCCAAAATACAGGAAAACAATGCAATCCTGGATGAACTTGAAACCTTTGCAGATGCCATTAATAATAATACAGAGCCTGTAGTTTCTTTACAACAGGGCAGCGATGCTTTAAATGTTGCCTTACAAATTGTAAATTTACTGTAGTCAATTAATTAATCACAAAGCAATCCAAGATGAAGCATGTAGCAGTTATAGGAGCAGGCACAATGGGAAGTGGTATTGCACATACTTTTGCTCAATTTGGATACCAGGTACAACTTATTGATGTGTCCGAATCACATTTACAGGATGGAATAACTACTATTTCTCATAACCTTGAAAGAATGGTAGCTAAAGACATTATTTCAAAAAAAGAGAAGCAAAAAACACTACAAAATATAACAACCTATACAGAGTTAAAAGAGGGGGTAAAAGATGCTGAACTGGTTATTGAAGCCGCTACCGAGAATCTAAACACTAAACTCGACCTTTTTAAAAAACTTACTCAGTATTGCAATAAGAACACTATTCTGGCTACAAACACATCCTCTATTTCCATTACTAAAATAGCGTCTGTGGTATCAATGCCTGAAAGGGTTATAGGAATGCATTTTATGAACCCTGTTCCCATTATGAAACTTGTTGAAGTTATAAAAGGCTTCAATACTTCTGCTGAAACGGTTAATACTGTAGTAGCCTTAACTGAAAAATTAAATAAAATCCCCGTTATCGTTAACGATTACCCGGGTTTTGTAGCAAATCGAATTCTAATGCCTATGATCAATGAAGCTATCGAAACGTTATATAATAATGTTGCGGGTGTCGAAGAGATCGATACTGTGATGAAATTAGGCATGGCTCATCCCATGGGATCGTTACAATTGGCGGATTTTATAGGTTTGGATGTGTGTTTGTCTATATTAAATGTTTTGTATGACGGATTTAAAAAAGAAAAGTATGCCCCCTGTCCCCTGCTTGTTAACATGGTCGAAGCCGGTAAACTCGGAATTAAATCCGGAGAAGGGTTTTACAGTTATGCTGAAAACAAAAAAGACAAAACAGTAGCTACACAATTTCAACGTTAAAATATGAAGATAAAATAATGTCTGCTTAATATTTGAATGAAAAACATTCATTTACTTTATAAGTCGTGAGACATTTAAGCTTTCAAAAAAATACAAATAAAACTAAACTCATGAAAAGAAGAAGTTTTATACAAAATACAATAGCCAGTTCAGCTTTTATTACTTTAAACGGATTATCATTAACAGGTTGTTCCGATAAAAAAAGTAAGCATATCACCATTTTGCATACCAATGATGTTCACAGCCACATTGATCCTTTTCCTGAAGACCATTCCAGAAATCCAAATAAAGGCGGTGTGGCCAGGAGGGCAACACTTATTGAAGCCATCAGAAATGAAAATGAAAATACACTTTTGTTTGATGCCGGTGATATTTTTCAGGGTACCCCCTATTTTAATTTCTATGGTGGGGAATTGGAAATCAAATTAATGAGCATGCTTAAGTATGATGCTGCAACTATTGGCAATCATGATTTTGACAATGGGATTGATGGGCTATATGCCCAATTACCACATGCAAATTTTGAATTTCTTTCGGCCAATTACGATTTCAGTAAAACAATTATGGATACCCATGTAAAGCCTTATAGGATTTTTATAAGGGATGGTGTCAAAATCGGGGTTTTCGGTTTAGGAATTGAACTAAAAGGACTTGTAAATAAAAAACTATACAAAGAAACCGTATATAATGATCCTATAGAAATCACACAGGATATAACTAATTTACTAAAGAATGATGAAAACTGTGACCTCATTATATGTCTTTCACATTTAGGTTTTAAGTATAATAAAGAAGAAAATAAAGTATCGGATGTTGAGTTAGCTAAAAACACAGAGAATATAGACCTCATAATTGGTGGGCATACACATACTTTTCTTGATAAGCCAATTGTTGAAACTAATAAAAAAGGGGATAGAGTATTAATAAACCAGGTAGGGTGCTATGGTTTATACTTAGGGAGAATAGATTTTTATTTTGAAAATAATACAAAAAAAAGATCTGAGGAATTAATAATTACAGTATAAATTCAAATTCTTTTGATCTAAAGTCTCTCAACAAAAATGGCTCCCCTTCTTCAATAAGTAATAAATCTTTATGCTTTTTCACATACTCATAGCATACTCATAAAATCTTCTTCGCTTATGATAGAAACTCCCAGTTTCTGAGCTTTTTCCTTTTTTTTCGGCCCCATATTATTACCAGCTACTACGAAATTTGTCTTTGATGATATGGATGAAGCTACCTTGCCTCCATTACTTTCAATTAAATTTTTTAATGCATCTCTTGAAATATTCTCAAACGCTCCTGATATAACAAATATTTGAGCATTTAATTTATCACTGAGGTTTTTCTTTTCAGTTTCCGAAATCTCCATCTTCACACCATAATTCTTTAACCGATCAACAATTTTCACGTTTTCCTCATTTCTAAAAAACTCAGCCACGCTTTCTGCAATTTTAATCCCTATTTCATCAACTAATATTAGCTCATGTACAGAGGTAGTTTTTAATGCATCTATATTTTTATATTCCCTTGCCAATTTTTTTGCCACAGTTTCGCCAACAAATCTTATTCCCAAAGCATACAACACGCGCTCAAAAGGTATGTTTTTTGATTTTTCAATTCCGGCTATCAGATTGTCGGCTGATTTATCGGCCATTCGTTCAAGAGGGATTATTTGTTCTTTTTTTAACTCATATAAATCGGCATAATTATTTATGAGACCTACTTTGTAAAGCAATTCAACAGTTTCAGCGCCTAAACCCTCAATATCCATAGCTTTTCGGGATATAAAATGCTGAATTCTCCCGGTTATTTGAGGAGGACACCCATAATAATTCGGACAGTAATGCTGGGCTTCACCTTCTTTCCTTATTAATTCCGTACTACATTCCGGGCAATGGGTGAGGTATCGGGTTGGTGTTGAATTCAAGTGCCTTTGACCGAAATCGACTCCCATAATTTTTGGGATAATTTCGCCTCCTTTCTCTACATAAACCGTATCTCCTACCCTTGTATCCAATTTAGTAATCTGATCTGCATTATGTAATGAAGCTCTTTTCACAATAGTACCTGCCAATAATACCGGTTCGAGGTTAGCAACCGGGGTAATAGCCCCGGTTCTGCCCACCTGGTATGATATACTGTTCAATTTGGTAGACACCTGTTCAGACTTGAATTTATATGCTATGGCCCAGCGAGGCGCCTTGGCGGTATAACCTAGTTCATCTTGCTGGTTTAAACTGTTAACTTTAATAACTACCCCATCGGTTTCATATGGTAATGAATGTCTGTGAGAATCCCAGTAATTTATAAAATCCATAATCTCATTTATAGATTTGCATAATTTTACATCCGGAGGTATTTTAAAACCCCAGCTACGGGCCTTTTCAAGACTTTCAAATTGAGTCTCTATGTTAAGATTTTGTCCAACAATATTGTACAATAAGCAATCTAAAGGCCTCTTGGCCACTTCAGCACTGTCCTGAAGTTTTAAACTTCCGCTGGCTGTATTTCGTGGATTCATATATGCATCTTCACCTGCCTCTATTCGTTCTTGATTCATTTTGGCGAAACCTGCAAAAGGAAGAATGATTTCTCCTCTAATATCAAATTTAGGTGGATAATCGCCTTTTAGTTTTAATGGTATAGAACGAATTGTCTTGATGTTTGTAGTAACATTATCGCCCTGAAAACCATCTCCCCTGGTAACGGCTCTTATTAATCCACCATTTTCATATGTTAAACTAATAGAGGCTCCATCATATTTAAGTTCACATGTAAACTGAACCTCTACATCCCCCAATCTTTTTTGTATTCTTTTTTCCCAATCTTCAATTTCTTCCTTAGAATAGGAATTATCAAGGGAATACATTCTATAGTTATGGATTACTGTTTCAAAATTTTTTGTAACCAGTCCGCCTACACGCATTGTGGGTGAATTAGGGTCATAAAGCTCAGGATGCTTTTTCTCAAGGTCCTGTAGTTTTTTTAGCAGTATATCAAATTCATAATCAGTAATTACGGGATTATCCAGTACGTAATAATTATAGTTATGCTGATTAAGCTCTTCACGAAGTTGTAGTAATTCTTGCGCTGTATTTGATTCCATTTAATTTATTAAACTATTGAGCAATAAAAATAATCAAATAAATTAGTTTATACCATACATAAAAAAAGCAAATACTTTGGGGGAGTACTTGCTTTTTTCAATTTTGATTAAAACAAAATAAAGAAACACTAAAAATATTTTAAATTCTTGCTAAGATCCTAGTGAAGGGTTTTACTAAGTGACTCATAACAAGTACTGTCACTGCAAAAGATGACAAAACTATCTTTAAATCGAATTCTTTAAAAGCATCAATATTGGTTAATATTAAAACAGAAATGCAACTGGTAATGATTGCCATGGGTAATGATTCCAGTAAGTTGTTCAGGTATTTTTTTAGTGTATTAGTCATAAGTGGGTTAAGTTTTATTTGTGGGACAAAAAAGGGACTCATCATTTATTATACTTCAAATATAAACTAAACATCGTTTAAGTGCACAATTTTATCGATGAAATGCATTAAAATTATTTTATTACCATTATATATTAAATATGTTGCCATATTTATAAAATTTTAACAAAATATGTGATTTTTCAACTATTTATTACAATACATTATTATAACCGTATTTATTATCAAAAAAAAAGCAAACACCATGGGGTAGTGTTTGCTCCTGTAATTCCCTTAATGAGAACAATTTAAAGGGATGCAAATCCTTTTTATATTTTTTCTACTATTTTTGCAAAAGGTTTAATTAGATGACTCATAATTAAAATAGTAATTGCAAAAGAGGCGAAGACTATTTTTAAATCAAATTCTTGAAAATAGCTCATATTCGTTAATATCAAAACAGAAATACAACTAATTATTATTGCTAGTGGAAGTGATTCCAATAAATTTTTCAAATATTTTTTAAAGATTTTAGTCATGGCATTAGTTTTTATAAGTGGGGTATTAACTTGCTTATTATGAAACAAATATATATAAAATATCGTTTAAGTGTATATTTTTATCGATAAAAGGCAAGTGATTTATGAATAATAGATGAAATGAAAGAAATTTTTAGGATATATCTATTATTTTAACGAAAAAAATGACGAATATATAATTTTTAAATTAAAAATAAGATATATCTGCTTAAGAAGAGTCTGTCTGGAGTTTAATTTTAATTATTGATTTTTGAAACAATTCGGGAGAAGGGAATTACCAAATGGCTCATGATGATAACTGTTATAAAGAAGGATAAAAGAATATTCTGTAAATCAAATTCCTTGAATATCTCCGTATTCATTAAAATTAATACGGAAACACAACTACTGATAATTGCAACGGGCATAGACTTAAGTAGGTTGTTCATGTAATTCTTTAACATTTTCATCATGATATTGTTATTTAGATTGTTTGGGACAAAAAAAGTAACGTCTACGCATCAAATATAAGTTAAATATCGATTAAATAAATCTTTTTATCGCTGTAATGCAAATTTCTACTGAAAAACCATAAGTTTCGTAAAATTTGAACGTAGTTTACCGATTTAATGATGCCTTCATTACAGCTGGTCTTTATGAATCCATTTCGGTGTGATGGCAGGTTTGTATGCTCTCATCCTATCCAATAAGGTTTCAATTTCAGATTCTACCAATAGCAAATCATAATTTTCTTGTTTTAAAAATTTTTTACTCACCATTTCCTTTAAGAATACAAATAATCCGTCAAAAAAACCATTCACATTAAGTATTCCAATTGGTTTTTGATGAAGTCCCAATTGGGACCAGGTTATCATTTCAAATAATTCTTCGAGTGTTCCGTAACCCCCTGGAAGCGCTATTATTCCATCAGAAAGGTCATGCATTAACAGCTTTCGCTGATGCATATTCTGAGTTGTATGCAATTCTGTTAAGCCTAAATGCACTACTTCTTTTACTTTTAAAAATTCGGGGATAACTCCAATTACTTTGCCATTATTCATTAATGCCCCTTCAGCTACTTTCCTCATAATACCAATTTTACCGGCACCGTACACCAGTGTAATATTTTGTTGAGCCAATATGCTTCCTAATTCATATCCTTGTTTAATTATTTCAGGGTCATTGCCCTCACTACTACCACAAAAAACTAACACACTTTTCATTTTATACACTTTATAAATCTGTTATTACCAAACAAATCCTTTTTTAATTCTATCTTTTTAAATCCATTTTTCTCGAGCAACTCAATCAATTCAACTCCTAAATACTGGTTAATTTCAAAATACAAACTCCCCTTATCGTTAAGGTAACTCATTGAGAGTTTTGAGATTTTATCATAGAACAGTAAAGGGTCTTCATTATCTACAAATAAGGCAAGGTGAGGTTCATATTCCAATACATTTTTTTTTATTGTATCCTTTTCAAGAAACCTCACATAGGGTGGATTAGATACAATAACATCGAACTGAGAAGGTAATTTGTCAGCTTTGAGAATATCCATCTGCATATACCCTACTTCAATACTATTTTTCTCTGCGTTTCTCCGGGCAACATTCAAAGCTTCTTGAGATACATCAATTGCAAAAACTACAGATCCGGGGAGATTTTTTGCTAAAGAAACAGCGATACAGCCACTGCCGGTACCAATGTCTAAAATTTTTAATTCTGATGTTGATAATTTATTGTCATTAATTATCCAGTGAACCAATTCTTCAGTTTCCGGACGTGGTATTAAAACATGTTCATTTATTATAAACTCCAACCCATAAAAATAAGTTTTCCCAAGAATTTGTTGCAGGGGCTTTTCCTTTTTCAACTCAGAAATTGTCCTTAAAAACATCTCTTCCTTCGGTTTTTCAATAAATATATCCCGGTTTAAAGTCAGTTCAAAAGGTTTTAAATTCAAATACTCTTCTGCTATTCGCTTTATAAACGTATCTATCTCATCCTTTTCAAAAACATTTTCAAGTTCTGAATAAAATATTTTTTTTATATCTATTAGCTTCATTTCTTAAGTGGCTACTACAAAAATCCTGTTTTTAGTCTTACTTTTGTGCCTGTGAATTTACAGGAAAAATATATAAAACGTTGTATTAATCTCGCCAAAAACTCACTCGGGACTACATACCCCAATCCGGCCGTAGGAGCTCTAATAGTTTATGAAAATAAAATTATTGGTGAAGGTTATACGAGTCCGTACGGGGGTAACCATGCAGAGGTAAACGCTATTAATTCTGTAAAGGACAAATCATTATTAGCAAAATCTACATTGTATGTAACACTGGAACCGTGTTCACATTTTGGTAAAACCCCTCCCTGCTCAGATTTAATTATACAGCACAAAATCCCAAATGTTGTAATCGGAGTTATAGACACAAATAAACATGTTGCAGGCAAAGGCATAAAAAAACTCATTGAATCCGGTTGTAATGTAACCGTTGGTGTTCTTGAAGAGGAATGCCACGAACATCACAAACGGTTCTTTACATATCATAATAAAAAGCGTCCTTATATTATATTAAAATGGGCAGAAAGCAATGATGGCTTTATGAGTCCGCTTGATAAAAATGAGCAGAGACCTGTTTGGATCACCAATCAGTATTCAAGGCAATTGGTACACAAATGGCGAAGTGAGGAGCAGGGTATTCTGGTAGGCACAAAGACTGTTACAGACGATAATCCTCAACTTAACACTCGTTTATGGTATGGAAAGTCGCCTGTTCGAATTGTTATTGACAGGTCACTAAAAACTCCGCGAAATTATTCTGTTTGGGATGGCTCGGTAAAAACAATTTTTATCTGTGAATCGATACCCAATGAATCGTTAAAAGAAAACCAGATTTTTGAAACCATAGACTTTTCAGCGAATATTGCCCATCAAATCTGTGCTGTCTTATACAAGCATGAATGTTTAAGTGTAATTATTGAAGGTGGCACAAAAACAATCCAAACTTTTATTTCCGAAGGGTTATGGGATGAGGCAAGAGTTTTTAAAGGAAATGTTAATTTAATTGACGGTACAAAGCCTCCGCATATATCCGGTGAGATAGCATCAGAAGCTTTCATATTGAATGACAATCTGAAAATATACCGGAAATATGATTAAAAATATCATTTTTGATTTTGGCGATATTTTTATCAATTTAGATAAGCCCGCCACTGTAAGGGAATTAACAAACAAATTCGGAGCGTTTGAAATTAATGCCGAAATGGATACGGTTAACAAAGAATTTGAAAAAGGTATTTTGTCTTCTGATCAATTTATAAATTTCTATTCAAAAATTTTCCGTAAAGCAAATAAAGAAGAGTTAATCAATGCATGGAATGCCATTATACTTGATTTTCCTGAATACAGGCTGAAATTTATTGAAATGCTTGCCCTTAAAAAAAAGTATAGGCTTTTCTTGTTAAGCAATACAAACGATATTCATATCCACTATGTAGAAAAGACTATGTTGCCACACCGTTTTAATCGTTTTAAGGATTGTTTTGAAAAATTCTATTTATCGCATGAAATTAGTTTTAGAAAACCAGATTTAAATATTTATGAATTTGTTTTAAAGGAAAATAAACTAATTCCTGAGGAAACTTTGTTTATAGACGATATGAAAGAAAATACTGTTACAGCTAAAAAACTGGGAATGCAGGTCTGGAACCTTATTCCCGGAACCGATGATATAACTGATCTTTTTAATCAAAATATAAAATTTTGATATACTTAATAGTAAGCATATTATTAGCCACGCTTCTTTTTGTTATATTTAAGCTTTTCGCAAAATTCAACATCAATGTATTGCAAGCCATTGTTGTTAATTATGTGATAGCGTGTATTTGTGGTCTGGCCTCCTATTCAAAACCGTTTACAGTAAATAAAATTATAGAAATGCCCTGGTTTACCGGAGCGGTCTTATTGGGAGTATTGTTTATTTTTATATTTAATATCATGGCAATTACTGCCCAGCAAAATGGCCTCTCCGTTGCTTCGGTTGCCGCGAAAATGTCGGTTGTTGTGCCAATTATTTTTGCTGTTCTGGTTTATGGTGAAGAACTGCCCGCGATTAAAATAACCGGTATTGTCCTGGCTTTGACTGCTGTTTATCTTGTATCCGTCAGAAAAGATGGAATACACATAAAAAGAGGAACCCTTCTCTACCCTGTTTTGCTTTTTTTAGGATCAGGAACTATTGATACCAGTTTAAAATACCTTGAAGTTAATTATGTTGGCAAAGGGGAAATTCCGTTATTCTCAGCAACCATTTTTGCTTTTGCCGCCATAGTTGGGCTCTTAATACTTGCTTTCAACATATTGAAAAAAAATGAAAAGGTCACGGGAAAAAATATCATTGCAGGTATTTGCCTGGGGATATTTAACTACTATTCTATTACTTTTTTAATTATGGCGCTCGGAAGTGAAACATTAGACAGTTCTACAGTATTTACTATTAATAACGTTGCAATTGTAACGCTTACTACGTTAATGGGTATTATATTTTTTAAAGAAAGGCTTAATGTAAAGAACATAGTAGGTATATTCATAGCCGTTTTAAGTATATTTTTAGTAGCTATGTCATAATAATTTTGGAGGACAACGATACATATAAAACACTATGCAAGCCATCTGAAGAAGTTCTGTTTAAAGAGAAGAACAGTAAGTTTTTAGGATATGCTTTTCCGGTACAAAATGAAGAAGAAATTAAACTTCATATTGATCACCTTAAAAAGAAACACCATGCTGCCAGGCATTGGTGTTACGCATGGCAATTAGGAAAGGATGAGATACAATACAGGGTTAATGATGACGGTGAACCCGGAAATTCTGCCGGCCATCCTATATACGGGCAGATACAGGCTTATGGTATAACAGATATATTAATAGTAGTTGTCCGGTATTACGGAGGGGTTAAATTGGGTGTCGGCGGACTTATGAATGCCTATAAAACTGCATCGAAAATGGCATTGGAAGTTTCTGATATAGTTGAAAAAACTATAAATACAAACTTTTTAATAGTTACAGATTACGAAAACATACACAAAGTTATGCGGGTTATCAAGGAAAAAAGACTTGATATCATTCATCAAAAAATGGCGATGGATTGCCAGGTCACCATTTCTGTCAGAAAAAAAGAAGCTAATAACATATTAACAATTTTGAAAGCCATTTATGGGCTACATATAAAATCCCTAACAGATTAAAGCTATTTACTGTTAATCTTATTCAAAATGTAATCGGGACATTTTATAGGTCTTTGGGTTTTTTTGTCTATAAAAGCTAAAACTGTGTTTGCAGTGGCAATTAATTCCTTCTTTTCATTGATAATTTCATAATCAAATTCAATTTTTACAACAGGGTCTTTTTGGAGTTTAGTTATTACTTCAAGGACATCATCATACTTAGCTGATTTTATGTATTTTATAGATATCGAAATCACCGGCAGCATAACTCCCGATTCTTCCATTGATTTGTATGATATTCCCATATCACGTAACCATTCAATCCTTCCAATTTCCAGATACTGAGGGTAGTTACCATGATACACCACCCCCATCTGGTCAGTTTCACCATATCTGATTCTAATTTTAGTTTTGCTACTTTTTTTCATTTTTTATTTGTAATTTGCGTGTTAAGAGAATGTGAATTTAACATGAACAGGCATGAGAAAAAAAAATAAGAAATTCAACCCCTATTTCATTTTTTTTTTCAGTTTTTTGTTCACATATTTGTTCGGCTTAATATTATTATGAAAGGATTGCAAATTTTCTCTTTCAATCACCTAATTAACAAAAAAATTTACACTAATAATGAGTTTGACTGCGGAATCAGTATGGGAAAATTGTCTCTCTTTTATAAAAGATAACATACAACCACAGGCATATAAAACATGGTTCGAACCCATTAAGTCAGTTAAGCTTGCTGAGAACGCATTGAGTATTCAGGTTCCCAGTAAATTTTTTTACGAATGGCTGGAAGAACATTATGTTAAGTTATTAAAAGTGGCGCTCATTCGTGAACTGGGCGAAGGGGCAAAACTGGTATATGTTATCCGAATGGAAAACACATACGGAAATAAACTTCCTTTTACTGAAAAAATCCCAAGTAACAATCGCGGTAGTGTACAACCCCAGGAACTTGATGTTCCTATTAAGCATAAAAATCCGGAATTAAAAAATCCGTTCATCATCCCCGGAATCAGGAACATTAAAATTGAATCACAGTTAAACCCAAATTATAATTTCGACAATTTTCTTGAAGGAGACTCAAACAGGCTTGCCCGCTCTGCAGGAATGGCCGTTGCCAATAAACCTGGAGGGACATCCTTTAATCCCCTGCTGATTTTTGGTGGTGTAGGATTAGGGAAAACCCACCTCGCCCATGCAATTGGAGTTGAAATCAAAGATAAATACCCCGAGAAAACAGTACTTTATATTTCCGCTGAGAAATTCACACAGCAATATATTGAATCTGTTAAGAAAAATACCCGGAATGATTTTATTCATTTTTATCAACTCATAGATATTTTAATTATAGATGATGTACAATTCCTGTCCGGTAAATCAGGTACACAGGATGTATTCTTTCATATTTTTAACCATTTACACCAAAATGGCAAACAAGTTATTTTAACTTCAGATAAGGCACCTGTAGATATGCAGGACATTGAACAACGGCTATTGTCCAGGTTTAAATGGGGACTTTCGGCTGAGTTACATAATCCTGATTATGAAACCAGGGTTTCTATACTGCGTAACAAACTGTACAGGGATGGTGTAGAAATGCCGGATGACATTATTGAATATGTTGCTAAAAATATTAAAACAAACGTAAGGGAACTTGAAGGAGCAGTAATTTCGCTTATTGCCCAGTCTTCTTTTAACAAAAGGGAAGTGACTATTGAACTCGCCCAACAGATTGTAGAAAAATTTGTTAAGAATACTAAGCGTGAGGTTTCTATAGATTATATACAGAAAGTAGTATCTGATTATTTCCAGATGGATGTATCTACCCTTCAATCCAAAACCAGGAAAAGACACATAGTACAAGCAAGACAACTGGCCATGTTCTTTGCAAAAAAATATACAAAAGCATCCCTTGCAAGCATTGGCTCACAAATAGGCAAAAGAGACCATGCTACCGTTCTCCATGCTTGTAAAACGGTTGACAATCTTTGTGAAACCGACAAACAATTCAGAAAATATATAGAAGATTTAAGCAAAAAGCTCTCCCAGTAAAATGCAGGTTAAGGTTTTAATGGTATGTCTTGGTAATATTTGTCGCTCTCCTTTAGCAGAGGGTATTTTAAAACAAAAAACCTCACACCTTGATATCTTTGTTGATTCTGCCGGCACTTCCAATTATCATATAGGTGAACCTCCGGATATTAGGTCAGTACAAATAGCAAAAACATATGGTATAGATATAACTTCTCAAAGGGGAAGGCAGTTTAAGGCTTCTGATTTTGACGAGTTTGACCTGATTTTTGCCATGGATAAAAGTAATTACTACGACATTCTTAGCTTAGCCAGGAACGAAGACGATAAAAATAAAGTAGAACTTATATTAAACCTCCTCAATCCCGGTGAAAACAATGATGTGCCAGACCCTTATTACGGTGGTGGCAACGGATTTGAAAATGTTTACAAAATGCTGAATGAAGCCTGCGGTATTTTGGTAGAAAGAATTGGATCATAATTAATTACCTACACATTTTGCATTGCAAAATAGATTAGAATAATTATATTTACCTGAATTTAACCTAAACTTACCTAATATGGTCCCTAATAGCGACAAAGGAGCTCTATACCTTATTCCAACCACCCTGGGTGATATTGGTCCGCTTGAAGTGCTGCCGCTCTCCATTAAACGCACTGTAGAAAGTATAGATTATTATATTGCTGAAAATGAAAAAGCTGCCAGGGCTTTTATAAAACGGCTTTCTCCCGGAAAATCCCAGAATAAATTAAACATACAACTTATTAACAAGTATACCAATGTTATGGAATTACCATCATACCTTAATCCGTGTATGCAGGGACATGACGTAGGTGTATTATCCGATGCCGGATGCCCGGGAGTGGCAGATCCCGGGGCCGATGTAGTTAAAATAGCACATGAAAAAGATATACAGGTTGTTCCTATGGTTGGCCCTTCATCCATACTACTGGCATTAATGTCTAGCGGAATGAACGGACAGGGCTTTGCATTTAACGGATACCTTCCTATTGAAAGCCAGGAAAGAAGCCTGGAAATTAAAAAACTGGAACGTAGGTCTAAAGAGTTAAACCAGACTCAAATTTTTATTGAAACCCCATACAGAAATGACAAACTTTTAAAAGCCCTGATACAGACGCTGAACAAGAACACATTGCTTTGTATTGCCTGCGACTTAACATTGGCTACAGAGTTTGTTAAAACACAGCCAGTAAGCTTTTGGAGCCATTATGATATTGATTTGCATAAAAGGCCTTGCGTGTTTTTGATCTATGATCCGCCGTTGAAATAATTTTATTCTTCTTTTTTATTAAAGATCATGGTTTTACCGCCACGGCTCATAACCATTTGTTTACTTTCACGCTTAAAATTTAAAGTAACACCATGTTGTTCCTGGTAAAATTCATGCTCTTTTACCGGCCTTAAAATATTATTATCATCCCCTACCGGGCCTGCCATTAATTTACCGTCATTTATTTTTACTATAAAATCAAACGGTGCATCTGCACTTATGTAATATCCAACATATTGATTTAAGTCTTCTTCATTCACATGGATGGTTTTAAAACTAGGCAGATCAAATGACTCACCCATGCTGCCTAAAAGCAAATTAATAGCAATTTGAACAATTGAATGCGAATTTCCATTTGCAGTAACAGCAACTGAAATTTTATTCGTAGGGTCATAAATTAACATTGAATTAAATCCGTCAATTCCTCCGCTATATCCATAAATCATCCTATCATTAAATTTAGTCCCTCCAATACCATATCCCATTTCATCCCTAATAGTTATCATTTGTTTAAAACTGCTATCAGAAATTAACTTACCATTAAACAAAGCTTCAATAAAAATTGTTAAATCTTTTGGATTAGAGATTATGGCTCCGGCGCCATGGGGTAAGCTCATATCAGTTTCAGCTTGTACTTCCCATTTTTGAGTGAAACTATAACCAGCAGCCTCATTATTGCTTATAACAATCTTACCTCCATAATACGTATTTTCAAGCCCCAATTTATCAGTGATTTGTTCTTTCAAAATTTCAGAATATGGTTTTTTATATTTTTTTTCGAGTATATATCCTAACAATATAAAGTTGGTATTACTATATTCAACTTTAATATTCGGTTCAAAAACTGGTTTATGGGAAGCCATTTTATCTAACATTTGCTCATGCGTTAATGCTACATACGGATTAAAATCTTTGGCGGCATTTACACTAAACAATCCACTGGTATGATTTAACAAATTACCAATTGTAATTTTTTCAGAATTTGGTATTTCAGGAAAAAAGCCTGATAATTTATCATCTAAATTAACCTTACCTGTATCAACCAATTGAAAAATTAAGGTTGCTGTGAACATTTTGGTAATAGATCCGATTCTGTATTTAGTTTTACCGGAATTTTTAATTGAATCTTTAAAATATGCATATCCTATGGAATTGGAATAAATGGTTTTTCCTTCTTTTGAAACCACTGCACTACCCATGGTTTTATTATTGTCTTCAAGAATAGTGAATAAACTATCCAGCTTTTCTTTATTGATTTCCTGTGCTTTAATTGACATAGATGAAAACAAAGCAAGCACAAATAGTATGATAAATTTATTCATTTTCAAAGTATTTTTTGGGTGTTATCCCGGTTAATATTATTGTAAATGCCCTTGTAAAAAGGAAAATAAAGCTTCCAAAAAAAATGGGTAGTAAGGTAAGTTTAATACCATTTCCCAAAGTTATATGGTCAACAGCCTCCAATGAACCTATTTCATCGAATGTACCTATAAGCCCAGAAATATGGCCCAACACACCTAAAACCAACGCAAAAAAACCAATAGAATTAATTAAAACTATATTTTTTCTTGTATTTTCTCCTTTCTTGTAGAGAATAAAACTCCGGATAATTAATGCAATTCCAACCAGGAAGAGAATGAGTAATAATGTCATGGTTTTAGGCCCTCCTTCCTGAATTCTCTCACCCAGGATAGTAAAAAAGCCTTTTTGTTTTTGTAGTAGTAAAAGCATTATCATAATTTATGTTTTAGAATTATAGCGTCAAATCTAACCCTATGTTTAGCTCCTCTCTTTTTTTCTCGATAGTTAACCAAAAAGATAATGCTTTTAACTGTATTTATACCTTTAGAAGCAAAAGTCTGCCTACAATCGGTTAAAAGGTATTCCAATACTGTATTTGGTCTCAAAATCAATCTAATTATCATAAAAATGCAGATATTGCACAGTTGTAAATAAAAATATATCATTGGGTAAAGTTTTATTAAAAATTCTGTTACATATAGTATTCTGGATAGGTGTTTATTTCTTTTATACTTATTTTCTGGGTTACGGAAGTAACAATACAGAATACATATATTTATTTTCGGCTTTCTTAATGCCTGTTACTATAGCTCTCAGTTATATTTCAATCTATTATATAATTCCAAGGTATTTATTATCAAAAAAGTACATACAATTTATAGTTTATAGTGTCTCCACTTTAATAATTTCAATTTATGTAATTGTAACTTCAGTTTTATTTGGTTTGGCTTATTCGTCTGACTTAAAAACAGACAATATATCCCCCATAACAAAAACACTTCCTTTCATCATATTAGGGGTATACCTGGTTGTGTTAGTAGCGGTTTCAATAAGTTTAGTGATGCATAACTATAGTTCAATCATTAAAAATGAAGATTTAAAAAACAGAATCCTGGAAACTCAATTAAAATTAAAAGAACAGGAGTTAAATTATTTAAAGAGCCAGATTCACCCTCACTTTCTCTTCAACACATTAAACACATTGTATGGCTTTGCTATAAAAAAAGCGAATGAAACTCCCGAGATAATTTTAAAACTATCCAACCTGTTGGATTACTTACTATACCAGTCCGACAAACCTTTTGTTCTTTTATCAGACGAGATAAACCACATTGAAGACTATATAGAACTCGAAAAAATGAGATTTCATGATAATTTGAGTATAAAGTTCGATGTGTCACAATACAGTAACGATATAAAAATACCACCGATGTTATTAATTCCATTTGTGGAGAACAGCTTTAAACACGGAAAAATCACTGATGGAAAATTAAAAATTCTTATCAATATTGAAATCGACGAAAAGTTACTATCGCTTTCTATAAAAAATTCATCAGATCCACCTAATGACGAAAACACTCATGGCATAGGATTAAAAAATATAAAAAAAAGACTCCAATTATTATACAAAGACAATCACACACTTAAAATAGAGAATACTACCGATTGGTTTGAAGTAAATTTATCGCTAAATTATAACAAGCTCTCACTAAATGAATAAAAAAACAACCTGTATCATCGTTGATGATGAAAAAATGGCCAGGGAGGTGATTACCTCTCACCTCTCTAAAATGGATAGAATCGATGTTGTGGCTTCCTGCTCCAATGCCATTGAGGCATTTAATGTGATAAATTCTCAGGATATAGACCTGATTTTTTTAGATATAAATATGCCTGAAATAACAGGGCTTTCTTTTGCAAAATCTATTAATAAAGACATAAGGGTTATTTTTACCACTGCGTATAGGGAATATGCTGTAGACGGATTTAACCTGGAGGCTGTAGACTATTTACTAAAACCTATTTCTTATGAACGCCTGTACAAATCATTAAATAAATATTTTGATGTTTATTTAAAAGATGAAGTTCCTAAGGCCGCCGAATCTAATCACCAGGAAAATGATTATATGTTTGTGAAGGCGGACAGGAAAATGGTTAAAATTGACTTTTCAGAAATCATATATGTAGAAAGCCTGGGGGATTATCTTCAGATTTACACGCATAACAATATAGTCACTACAAGGGAAACTATCAGTAATATTGAAGCTAAACTACCTGCTAATAGCTTTATAAGAATACATCGGTCTTTCATTATATCTCTCAAGCAAATACAATCTTATACCCATGAATTTATTGAAGTAAGCAATAAAGCACTCCCTATAAGCAGAAGCTATAAACAAACTGTACTGAAAAAATTAGAAGATTTTTAATTTTCCCAGTACAGTTCTGTTATTATTATAATATATAATCCGTACTCACAAAATTAGAAGCTTTGCTTCCTAAAAGATCGTTTAAAATACGGTTGTTATATTCATTGTCTTTAGAAGCTACAAATGTTCTGATAGAAAATGAGCGCAAAGCATCATGTACACTTAAAGTTCCCACAGCAGAATCTTTCCTTCCTGTAAACGGATATACATCCGGGCCTCGCTGGCAAGAACTGTTTAGGTTCACACGGCAAACGAGATTTACAAGTGTATCAATCAGAGGAGCCAGCTCCCTGATATCTTTACCAAATAAACTTACCTGCTGTCCATAGTTAGAATCTGCCATGTCATCTAAAGGTTCTTGTATATCACTAAATGGGATAACCGGAATAACGGGACCAAACTGTTCCTCTTCATAAACCCTCATCTCTTTAGTAACGGGATATAATACGGCTGGGAAAATATAGTTTTCAGTAGTTTTGCCTCCTTTTTTATTTAAAATCCGGGCCCCTTTAGCTTTTGCATCATCTATTAGCTCTTGAATATAAGCAGGTTTTTCCGGTTCAGGAAGCGGTGTCAACTGCACTCCGGGCTCCCATGGATTACCAAATTTTAAGGAATCAACCCGTTCAGCAAAACGCTTGTTAAACTCATCAACAATATCTTCATGTACATATACCAGTTTTAATGCCGTACAACGTTGTCCGTTAAAAGACAATGTGCCGGAAATACATTCGTCTATTGTTAGATCCAGGTCTGCATCCGGTAAAATGATGGCCGGGTTTTTTGCTTCAAGGCCGAGTACCAAACGTAACCTGTTTTTGTAAGGGTGCTGATCTTGTAAAGCAATGGCTGATTTACTGTTGCCTATCAAAGCCAAAACATCTATTCTGCCCGATTGCATAATAGGTGCTGCTACCTGCCTGCCCCTTCCGTAAATAATATTCACTACCCCTTTAGGAAAACTGGTTTTAAAGGCAGTTAAAAGAGGGGAAATTAATAGAACTCCGTGTTTAGCCGGTTTAAAAATAACGGTGTTACCCATTATGAGAGCCGGAATTAGAAGCGCAAATGTTTCATTTAACGGGTAATTATATGGTCCTAAACATAAAACAATTCCCAACGGGCCTCGACGAATGTGCGCATACACGCCATCGTGCTTTTTAAAATTTGCAGAGTTACGATCCAATTCCTTATAATCTTCAATGGTATCGTAAATATATTCCACGGTTCTGTCAAATTCCTTTTGCGAATCCGGTAGTGTTTTACCAATCTCCCACATGATGAGTTTAACAACTTCATCACGTTTGGTAATCATTTGCTTTACAAACTTCTCCATACAAGCTATTCTGTCCGCTACTTTCATTGTGGGCCATAAACCTTGTCCTTTGCCAAAAGCATTTGCGGATGAATCAAGGGCTTCCATAGCTTCCGGTTCGGACATATATGGAATGGACCCTAAAAGTGTTGGAGCATACTCCCCGTTTTTATCTGGTGTGTGAATGGAGGAATAAACTTCTGTTGTTTTTCCTTTCCAAGCCTTTAATTCTCCATTAATTAAGTATGTATCCTGGTGAAGTAATTCTTTTACACGGAATTCTTCGGGTATTTCTCGCTCTACCGTTTCCATTTTGTCAATATTAATTAAATTTATTGTATGTCTCTTCGAAATTAATCAATTCATGTAACAGATCACACTAAAAATTGAAATAACTCCACTTATTATTACTAGTCGAAAAAAAATAGCCAGCTTTCACTTTTATTAAAGTTTGAAGCCGGTTCAGATTTGTACTGTATAATTAAAATTTTCTTTAGAACACAAGTAGTTAAGGATGCCGCTACTGCTGTGCTGAAAAGTACAGCAGTAGCCCTTAAAACATCCTCCGGTTTTGGTTGGCGTGGTGTATTTTTAATGATGATCATTTATAACTTTCTCCATTTAAAAAAAGCCACATATTATTCACTAATATTAATTTACTCCATAAACCAAATTCTCCTCAAAAGAAAAAAGAAAGGACTATACAATTTTCTTCATTGCAGTCATTGAAGCCCTTAACCACTCTCCTACTTCTTCAATAGGATGGTTTCTGATTTCACTGTTAATTTCTATGAGTTGTTTATTGTCAACTCCATTATCTGTAGCAAATGGTTTACCAATTACGTTTGTATCAACTTTTTTCATAAAATCTGCCAATAAGGGTTTGCATGCATGGTCAAATAAGTAACAACCATACTCAGCAGTATCGGAGATTACCCGGTTCATTTCAAACAATTTCTTTCTTGCAATAGTATTTGCAATAAGAGGTGTTTCATGAAGCGACTCATAATAGGCGGATTCTTCTATAATTCCTGCTTCGGTCATGGTTTCAAAAGCCAATTCAACTCCTGATTTTACCAAAGCAACCATTAACACTCCATGATCATAATATTCCTGTTCCGATATTTCAACATTGGCAGCCGGAGTTTTCTCAAAAGCAGTTTCTCCTGTTTCTTTACGCCATTTTAATAGATTCTTGTCATCATTGGCCCAATCTTCCATCATTGTTTTAGAAAAATGGCCACTCATAATATCATCCATATGCTTTTGAAACAGCGGACGCATAATATCTTTTAATTCTTCTGATAACCTAAAAGCTTCCACTTTAGCAGGATTATTCAACCTGTCCATCATATTCGTAATACCACCGTGCTTTAATCCTTCTGTAATGGTCTCCCATCCATACTGAATAAGTTTTGAAGCATATCCTGCATCGATTCCTTTTTCAATCATTTTATCAAAACAAAGAATAGATCCTGTTTGTAAAAGTCCGCAAAGAATGGTTTGTTCACCCATTAAATCTGATTTTACCTCAGCTACAAATGAAGAGCGTAAAACACCGGCTTTATGTCCACCAGTGGCAACTGCATATGCTTTTGCCTGTTCCAGGCCTTTTCCTTCAGGATCATTTTCCGGATGAACTGCGATAAGGGTAGGTACACCAAAACCTCTTTTATATTCCTCTCTCACTTCAGACCCCGGGCATTTAGGCGCAACCATAATAACCGTAATGTCTTCACGTATTTGCATTCCTTCTTCTACAATGTTGAAACCATGAGAATATGACAAGGTAGATCCCTTTTTCATTAAAGGCATAACTGCATTAACTACACCTGTATGTTGTTTGTCCGGTGTAAGATTACAAACCAGGTCAGCTGTTGGAATCAATTCCTTGTATGTACCAACATTAAATCCGTTTTCAGAAGCATTTAAGTAGGATTGCCGTTTTTCTTTAATAGCATCTTCCCGTAAAGCATATGAGATGTCCAAGCCTGAATCTCTCATATTTAAACCCTGGTTAAGACCCTGTGCGCCACATCCTACAATCACTATTTTTTTCCCTAATAATTTATTTACACCATCGCTGAATTCTGATTGATCCATAAACTCGCATACTCCAAGTTGCAGCAACTGCTGTCTTAAAGAAAGGGTGTTAAAATAATTTGCCATTTTCTCTGTTAGATTTAATTGATTTAATTTATTTTATTTATTGTTCCTGAAATTCTTTTAAAATACTGCTTATTCGCATTTCTTCTTTAGAAACTGATATTCGTGCCGAACGTACAAATTGCATGATACCAAAAGGTTTTAAAAGATCATATACTTCTTCTATTTCCTTACGACGGCCTGCTTTTGAAATCACGAAGAAGTCACGTGAAACCGTAACTATTTGCGAGTTACTATCTTTAATTATATTTTGTATCTGGCGCTCATCAAAAAGCAGGTGAGAAGCTATTTTAAATAAAGCAGTTTCCTGATGAATAGTTTCTTCATCCGTATGATAAAAAGCTTTAATGACTTCGATTTGCTTTTCAATTTGACCAACAATTTTTCGGGCCCAGTCTTCAGTAGAATTAATAACTATCACAAACCTGGAAACATTATCTATTTCTGAGCCTGAAACATTTAAGCTTTCTATATTTATGTGCCTTTTCAAAAAAATGCCGGAAATTCTGTTGAGTAATCCAATATTATTTTCTGAATATACTGATATGGTAAACGTTTTATTAGTATCCATCTTGTTTTTAACTTAATCTTACATCTGTAACTGAAGCGCCTGAAGGTATCATAGGGAAAACATTATCTTCCTTCTCAACACATACCTCTAAGAAATAGGCATCTTTGGATGCAATCATTTCCTTAACAGCTTCTGCCAGTTCATCACGCTTCTTAACACGCCTTGCCTGAATATGATATCCTTTAGCTATGGTGATAAAGTCCGGGTTCGTCATTTCTGTTGAAGCATATCTTCTATCGAAAAACAATTGTTGCCACTGACGTACCATTCCGAGGAAATCATTATTGAGGACTACTATTTTAACCGGTACTTTTGTTTGAAAAATGGTTCCAAGTTCCTGTATGGTCATCTGGTAACCACCATCACCTATAATAGCCACTACTTCCCTGTCCGGAGCACCCATTTTAGCTCCAATTGCAGCCGGAAGTGCAAACCCCATAGTTCCCAATCCTCCGGAAGTTACATTACTCTTGGATTGTTTAAACCTGGCATAACGGCAGGCAAACATCTGGTGTTGTCCAACATCTGATACAATAATGGCGTCATCGCCTGAAGCTAAATTAATTTGCTCAAGCACTTCCCCCATAGTTAAACCATCTTTAGTAGGATGAATATCATTTTTTATAACTGCATCATATTCAATGGTATATTTCTTTTTAAATTCTTCATGCCAGGCTTCGTGTTTGTTTTCTTTAACCAACGGGATTAGTTGACGAAGTGATTCTTTAACATTACCTAAAATGGCGACTTCTGTTTTAACATTTTTGTCTATTTCAGCAGGGTCAATCTCAAAATGTAAAACCTTAGCTTGTTTAGCGTAGGTTTTTAAATCGCCTGTTACCCGGTCATCAAATCGCATTCCGAGGGCAATGAGTACGTCGCATTCATTGGTTAGCAAATTAGGAGCATAATTTCCATGCATACCAACCATCCCAACGTTGAGCGGATGGGCAGTAGGTAATGCAGACAATCCTAATATGGTCCAGGCAGCTGGTATTCCGGCTTTTTCAATCAAAGCTTTCAACTCTTCTTCTGCATGGCCCAGAATTACCCCCTGACCAAAAACAATAAAAGGTTTTTTAGCATTATTGATAATATTTGCTGCCTCTTCTACCTTAGATTTATTAATTACGGGTTGTGGTTTATAACTGCGGATGCCTATGCATTTTTTATAACTAAAATCAAATTGTTCAATTTGAGCATTCTTGGTGATATCAACCAATACTGGCCCTGGACGCCCAGAACGGGCTATGTAAAAAGCCTTTGCCATTATTTCCGGTATTTCAGAAGCCTCAGTAATTTGATAACTCCATTTAGTAACCGGTGTTGAAATTCCGACAATATCCGTTTCCTGGAATGCATCGGAACCTAAAAGGTGCCTGGCTACCTGGCCGGTAATGCACACCATGGGCGTTGAATCAATTTGAGCATCAGCAATTCCTGTTACAAGATTGGTTGCTCCAGGTCCTGAAGTGGCCATAGCCACCCCTACTCTGCCAGTAACCCTTGCATAACCTTGAGCGGAATGTGTTGCCCCTTGTTCATGGCGTGTTAGTACATGATGTAATTTATCCCTGAACTTGTATAACTCATCGTAGATAGGCATAATCGCACCTCCCGGGTAACCGTACAAAAGATCTACCCCTTCTTCTAAAAGGCACCTGATTACGGCTTCTGCTCCTGATATGCGAATATTCTTTTCCACTTTTGTTGTTTCTTTCTTTAAGGTTTTTGTTTCCATAATGCTTTTATTATGAAGCTCTCTTTTTCTCGGTCATACGGGCCCCATTTATTGGACCGATGACTTTCAAAAAGAAATATTATTTAGAATTCATCGGTTACACAGCCTTTTGAAGCTGAGGAAACTGTTTTTGCATACTTATACAACACCCCGCGTTCAAATTTTAAAGGCGGCTGCTTCCATCTGGCTCTTCTTTTTTGCAATTCTTCCTCTGAAATCTCTACGTTAATACTGTTTTTTACTGCATCTATGGTAATGATGTCCCCATCTTCCACCAATGCAATAGTTCCTCCGTCTTGTGCCTCTGGCGACACATGGCCGACGACAAATCCGTGAGACCCACCTGAAAACCTTCCGTCTGTTATCAGTGCTACTGATTTTCCAAGTCCCGCACCCATAATAGCTGCAGTTGGTTTAAGCATTTCCGGCATTCCGGGCCCGCCTTTAGGGCCTTCGTAACGAATAACCACAACATCTCCTTTTTCTACTTTGCCAGTTCGTATGCCGTCATTGGCAAGGAACTCCCCGTCAAATACTTTTGCTTTTCCGGAGAAACTCAACCCTTCTTTTCCTGTAATTTTAGCCACAGCTCCTTCAGAAGCCAGGTTACCATACAAAATGCGCAGGTGTCCGCTTTCTTTTATTGGATTTTCTAAGGTTTTAATAATCTCTTGCCCCTCTTTAAGGTCAGGAGCATCTAAAAGGTTTTCGGCCAGTGTTTTTCCTGTTACGGTTAAACAATCACCGTGAAGTAAGCCCTTTTTCAACATATATTTTAATACCGCCGGAATACCGCCCACATGATGAAGGTCTTCCATTACGTATTTACCGCTGGGCTTCAGGTCAGCTATAAAAGGTGTATTATCACTTATTCTTTGAAAATCGTCTAAAGTAAAATCAATTTGTGCAGCTTTTGCTATCGCTAATAAATGTAGTACTGCATTGGTTGAACCTCCGAGGATAGTTACCAGCCTGAATGCATTTTCAAGTGATTTTTTTGTAACAATATCCAAAGGTTTTATATCATTTTCCAGAAGATAACGAAGTTTTCTCCCTGCTTCAACACATTCGCTTTCTTTGTCATTACTTACGGCCGGATTTGAAGAATTAAAAGGAAGTGCCATTCCCATAGCTTCAATAGCCGATGCCATTGTATTTGCTGTGTACATACCCCCGCAGGCTCCTGCTCCCGGGCATGCATTATGAATCACATTTTTAAATTCTTTTTCAGTAATGGTTCCTGCAACTTTTTCACCCCAGGCTTCAAAAGCTGAAACTACATCCAGTTTTTTTCCCCCTGTGCCACATCCTGCTGCTATAGTTCCTCCATATACAAGAATCCCCGGCCTGTTTAACCGTAACATTCCCATTAAGGCACCTGGCATATTTTTGTCACATCCAACAACAGTAATTACGCCGTCATAACACATAGCCTGCACCACAGTCTCTACCGAATCTGCAATAACATCCCGCGATGGTAATGAAAATCGCATTCCGGGAGTACCCATAGAAATACCATCACTTACACCAATAGTATTAAAAATAAGTCCGATTAATCCTGCCTCTTCGGTTCCTTTTTTTACATGAACCGATAAATCATTTAAGTGCATATTACATGGATTTCCTTCATATCCTGTACTTGCAATTCCGATTAATGGTTTTTGTAAGTCTTCATCAGTTAGTCCCAAAGCATGTAACATGGCTTGTGCAGCCGGTTGCGTAGGATCTTGTGTTACTTGTTGGCTAAATTTGTTAAGCATTTGCATTTACTCTTCTATGTTATTATAAAACTAAATTATTTTAAAACTCTCTATTAAGATAACCGTTTGATTGTTTTAATTTAAATTCAATCATTCCTTAGAAAGTTTAATGTATTGACAATCAAAATGTTAAAATTAAAAAGTTATCATATTCAACCTTTCTAAAAAACTTAAAAACAAAAAACCTGAATCAACTTCATTGATACAGGCTTTAAATTATAAGCATAACAGGCTGCACCAATCCTTTAGGGATTAATTACGACTGTGACACTATTTACAATAGTTATATTAATAACGATGAGTTTATTTTTAACAGTGCAATGTTAGGCAGAATTTTCTAATTTTTGAAATGTATGTGCTATTTTTATCAAATTATTTATAATTCCATCAATTTAAAACAAATGTTAGTCTACCTGTTACCATGATAAAGGAAATTTTAAAAGAGCAGAAAGAATATTTTAGCATGCAGGAAACTAAATCTATTTCCTTCAGGAAAGCAGTATTGAAAAAATTAAAGAAGAAAATACTTGAAAGGGAAAAAGAAGTCTGCAATGCACTTTATGCTGATTTTAAAAAACCTGAATTTGAATCACTAGTAACCGAAACACAGTTTGTACTGGCCGAAATAACAGAGCTGATAAAAAATATGGGGCGTTGGTCCAGGCCGGAACGTGTTGCACCATCTTTGGCTAATTTTCCATCTACAGATAAGATTTATAAAGAACCTTATGGAACTGTATTGGTAATTTCGCCGTGGAATTACCCGTTCCAACTAGCTATGGCACCCCTTGCAGCTGCAGTAGCGGCTGGAAATACAGTTGTTTTAAAACCTTCTGAATTAACACCACATACCTCCAAGATCATTTCAGAAATTATTAGTGCAGTTTTTAACACTAATCACGTTACTGTTGTTGAAGGCGGGGTGGAAGTTTCACAGGCACTATTAAAAGAAAGGTGGGATTATATCTTTTTCACCGGAAGTGTAGAGGTTGGAAAAATTGTTTATAAAGCAGCCGCTGAATATTTAACACCGGTTACGTTGGAATTAGGAGGTAAAAATCCATGTATAATTGATGAATCTGCCAATATACCTCTGGCCGCCAGGAGAATTGCATGGGGAAAATTTATAAACGCAGGGCAAACATGCATTGCCCCGGATTATATTCTTATACATCCTAAAATTAAATTTGATTTTTTACAGGCTTTGAAAGTAGAAATTAATAAAGCTTATGGGGATGACCCGGTTCTTTCAAAAGATTTTGCAAGGATAGTTAACAAAAAGAATTTTGAGAGGTTGTGTAATATGCTTTCAAAAGGCACCATAGTTATTGGCGGTGAAACCGATATAGAACAATTATATATTTCGCCAACAGTTATTGACGAACCTGCAATGGATAGCGAAATTATGAAAGAAGAAGTTTTCGGACCCTTGCTTCCTGTCATTGCTTATGATGATGAAGACCATATTGATGAAATTATTTCATTGTATGACAAGCCTTTATCCCTATACATATTTTCTACCCAAAAATCATTCATTAAAAAAATGATTAACAAATATTCCTTTGGTGGAGGTGTTATAAATGATACCCTTATTAATTTTGCAAATAAAAATTTACCTTTTGGAGGTGTTGGCCATAGTGGTATTGGTGCTTATCATGGTAAACGTAGCTTTGATACCTTTTCACATCATAAACCTGTAGTTAAAAGAGGTAACTGGCTGGATATTAAGCTCCGTTATGCTCCATACGAAAAAAAGATGTGGTTTGCCAGGTGGGTGGGGAAGTTTTTTTAAGTTATGAGTGTGGAGTTCAGAGTGCAAAGTTACGAAAATTCAGAATGGAGAATGCAGAATTATGAATTAGTTGGATGACGGATGTTTGATGTCCGGTGTTGCACAAAGACTAAGAATACTAAATTCCAAATTCCAATGATGAATTCAGAATGCAGAATTATGAATTATGTTGGATGACGGGTGTTTGATAACCGATGTCGGATACTAATTTAAAATTGAAGATTGAAAATCCCAAATTCCAAATTCCAAATTCCAAATTCCAAATTCCAATTAACAATTAACAAATCTTCAATTAAACGATTAAACAGTTAAACGATTAAACAACCTCAAGCTAAACTTCAATGAACTTATTCTTGATCGCGTACAACACCAGTCCTATCCTACTTCTTACATCCAGTTTATCAAATAAGGCTTCGCGATAACCGTCAATGGTTTTAGGTGAAAGAAACATTATGCCGGCTATTTCTTTATACGTTTTTTCTGTGCAGGCTAATTTTAAAAATTCGACTTCTCTTTCCTTGAGTTTTATGGAATCGTCTTTCTCTTTTTTATCAATAGAGTCCAATAAGGCATTTGTAATATTATCAGAATAATAAAATCCTTTTTCAATCACATCCGTTATTGCTTTCTTAAAAACATCGGGATGAATATCTTTTAAAAGGTAGCCTTTTGCCCCTTCCCTGAGCATTTTAATGATAGTTTCCTCACTATCGTCCATAGACAATGCAATTGTTTTGAGTTCCGGCTTATTTTCTTTTATCCACGCCATGGTCTCTATACCATTCATTACAGGCATATTGATATCCAACAAAACTATATCAGGATTCTTTCCGTATTCTTTTAATGAGTTAATGAACTCCTTTCCGTTGCCGGCATAGAATGCTATTTCATAATTGCCAAAAGAAGATATTAATGCCTCTAAGGATTGCGCAAAAAGCCGGTGATCGTCTACTATTGCTATGGTGTGTGTTTTCATTTTTAGTCTGGTTGCTTGTAAGGATATGTCAAAGTTATGGAAACCCCCTTGTTTTTTTCAGTTTCTATTAAAAAATTTGCATTTATTAGTTCCGCCCGTTTACGCATGTTCATAAGGCCTGTACCTTTTTCAACCAGATCAGTGTCAAAACCAATACCGTTATCAACTACCGAGATAAAAAGCTCTTTTTTCCTATAATCCAATACAACGTCCAGTTTGGTGGCCTTAGAATATTTAACCACATTAGAAAAACATTCCTGGAAAATCCGAAAAATAATGATTTCATTTTTTTTGTCAATTTCAACATTTTCCCCTTTTGCGTTGTATTCAATATCCAGGAAATTTATTCTTTTAAACCTGTCTATCTCAGTTTCTAATGATTCCTGTAAACCTATGCTCGACACAAAATCGGTATTCAGGGTTTTTGATAATTGCCTGAGTTCTTTAAGTGCTTTTCCCAATACTTCGGAGGCTTCATTATAATTGGTTTTGTATGCTTCCGGGATATTTGACTGCAACATATTTAATTGCAACTTGGCTACAGATAATAACTGGCCTATATTATCATGTAGCTCCCAGCTTATATTTTTAAAAGTCTGCTCCTGTATTTCCGTTTGTGCCAGGGTTAACTCTGACTCAAACTTTTGTTTTTCATCTGCTTTCTCAATCAGAAGTTGTGTTTTTCTACGCTGATACGCCAAAAAAAATGTAACCACAAATACAACAAGAATTACTATGAGTATGCTTATATATATTATAAGACTTATAATTTCTTTTTCGTTTTCCATGTAATTTTGGGAAAAGGGAAACTGGTTTTTATATTCAATACTTAATGTAAAGTAATATTAAGGTACAAAATTAAGTATATATACAGCCCTGGAAAGGGTAAAATTCCCCATTTTACTTAATTTGCAACTACTTTTTTATTATGTTTTCTTTTCTGGTATGCATTTATTATAAAACCAAGAATCATAGAGCCATATAGTACATAATTGGATAAAACTAAAATGATAACATAAATTTTATGTGAAAACTTCAATTGACTTGCAAAGATGAATATTGGAATTGTAGTCAGATAAAATACTAAAGCTCCAATAGTTACCCAAAAAGGCAGCGTTTTATAAAAATATAAAACCCTGTTACTTTTAAAGACTTCATTTAAATATAAAACTGAGCATACCAGTAATGACAATGCCCCAAAAATTCGAACATAATTGAAGTATTGTACAGTTATAAATTCAAAATTCTGGACAATGTCAACTATGCAAACTATTATATATATTATGAATATAATTTTGAGAAAAAATTTGCTTTTCAATGATTTCAACAACTTGTAGTAATACATTATATAAATTACAAAAGTGAAAACCATCCCTAAATTATACAGCCATAAATTTTCATCAATTAATTTTGAACCTACAAGATTCTTAAGACTTTCTATAAAATAATTGTTGGGATAATTATAATTAAAAAAACCTATGGTCTCAATTAAAAATGTTAATATAAGTAGTATTAAAATATAGACATTTGGAGTACGGGAATAGCTTTTATAAGTAATAAAAGCAAAAAGTAAACAAATAGCCTCTAAATAATATATACTACTCCTTAATGTCTCCAATTATTTATAAATCAATATTTTTTAGGAGGCACACCTCCATAAGCTCCATTATAAGCATCGATGTCATAAATGTTATCATCTGCCTCTGCCTTCATTGCACCCACTGTTTTCCCCTTTATGGAAGCTAAACCTTCTTTTGCGTGTACGCCTGTAGGAGCTATAAACATAGTGGTTTGTTCATTGTCTTTAGATTTATTTTTTCCATAGTGGCCAAGATAAAACCGAAGTCCCAGGTTTTTATACCCTTTTCCTTTGGCTTCGCTTTTTACATAATCTATATATTCTTCTATTTCTTCTAATGACCACCAGAACTCACGGCATTCTTCGCATCCTAATTCTTTTTTAAGCGTTTTTTCAATTGTTTCAACGTAATTTTTTTCCAGTTTTCTGGCTTCTTTTACTGAAATACATTTTTTAGGTTTCTTACTCATTTTTTAAAATATATTAATTAGTTAGGGATATATTTTGTTTTTGTTGCCTAGCATTTTTTACAAAACCGATTATAAAAGATCCATACATAATATAATTTGACAACGTTAATATGTAAACATAGACTTTTTCTGAAAATTGAAGCTGTTGGGCGAAAATAAAAATTGGTATTGTTACTAAATTAAAAAATAACAATCCCACAGTAATCCAAAACGGCAATGTTTTATGGAAGGTTAATATCTCATCACTTCTTAACACTATTTGCATATAAAGAAATGTTGATATTAAAGTGCAAAATACTCCAACAATTTTGTGGTTATTGATCATAACATTTTTTGAATTAAAAAATTCAAAATTTTGTGTAAAATCTATTACAACTGATAAGGTATACGTAAATAGTAACAATAAAATAATTTTGTTATAAATTTTCGCCTCGTAAGTTAATTTTTTGTAGTAACATACAAATACATAAAATGATATTATTGAATATATATTATATATCCATGTAGAGGATGTTAAAAGGTCTACCGACATGAAACTTTTCAAAAACCGTATGAGATAACCATTCTCATTAGACCGGAAAATCCATGGAACTTCCCCAAAGCTTTCAGTTAAAACAGTGAACCATAAAAAAGGTAAGAAAATTTTAGCAGGGGTATTTCGGTATGTCTTGTACGTAAAAGTAGCTACAATAGCACAAGCAATTTCAAATAGATAAATGGACTTTCTAAAGTAGAACTCAAAATCATTCATTGAATAAATTTTATACTTTTATATATAGAAAATCCATTTATTGTTCTTCAATTTTGATTATTATTGTGGATGTGTTGCATCAGGAGGAGTCCCTTGACCACCATAGTCTTCATTAGGTTGATCTAAATCTGCATTACCATAAAAAGGTGCACTTATAAATGACCCTGTTTGAGTATTTGGCGTTCCTGTCGGGGATAAAAATGTAGTCAGGTGATTCCACCTATCCTTACGATAACCTTCTTCAGCCGGTACTACTCCAATGTATATTCGGATACCATCCATGGTATTTCCATTTTCCTGGGCGATTTTTTTACTATATTTTATAAAATTATCAAGCTCTTTTAAACTATACCAGCTAGATACAGACATCACAAATTTTTGATTACCAACTTCATCACTAAAAGCTTCCGATTCCATTTTCGCAGAAACATCTTCTTTAAGTTTTGTCAGGAGTTTTGAATATTCTTCAGCACTCAAATTAACATTTGATTGCTGTTTAGGGTCACCCTCCCTTGTTTGAGAAAGACTATCTAGTTCATCTACTAAGTTTTCATAAGCATTGGCTATAGCAAAATAATAAATCATGTCCTTTTTAAACTTTTTACTCATCTGAGTAGCCTGGTCAAATTGAATTTTCTTTTCAGGAAACTCATCCTTTACCTCTTCGTTGTCTCCGTTTCTTACAGTATCACAAGAACTTAGCAAAAGTGAAGCAACTACAAAAGTCAGGAGTTGAAACTTTAAATAACTTTTTTTCATAATTTTATATTTTGGTTAATTACATTAAAGATATGAAGTTTTTCCATACCAAACCTTACCGTACAAATTACGGAATTCATATAACCCTCATTTTCTGCAATTTAAAATTTATTATTTGTAAAAAAACGGGGTTTTTCCCCTTTAGATCGAATTTATTTGCTAATTAACAGAAAGAAAAGTTTATTTACATGCTCAAATCTTTACCCAAATAACCTGCTTACACTATTTATTTTGCAAAAGTTTAATTAAATGAGGATGTTTATGAAAACTACAACAGTAAATACTACAGACACAAGGTTATTGATGAGGGCCCTGATCCAAAAAGCTAAAGACAGTAACCTTGCCCAATGGAATGACGGTTTGAATTTTGCAGAATTTATTCATGCATTATGGCGTTTATTCCTCAGACATGATAGCTTTAAAGTTTCTGCAAGTAAAATACTGGAAGAAATACCTGAAGAAAATGCTATTGAGTTACTCGCCCAGGAATTAAAGAATGTGTAACAATCTACTGTAAATACATTTTTTTTACAGAGAGTCTCATTTTTATATTTACAAAATATTAATAACATTGTTGAAAACATATTATTTTTTTTGTTTAAACAATGTGATAACTTCATATTTTTATTTAAAATTAATAACACCCCTCAGTTGTTAATTATTTTTTTACGTTAATTGTTCAATGGATTGAAGTAATTTAAAAGATACCCCTATCTTAACTTTAAACTTCTAGACTACGATTTTTAACTAAAGGTCTATGGATGAAAATTATGGAACCACAAATGCACATCAGGAACCTTCTATTTAAGGCTAAATCTGCTAAAATGGTAGAATGGAATGAAGGTCTCAATTTTTCAGAATTTATTCATGCAGTTTGGCGTTTGTTTTTAAATCATGAAAATTTTAAAACTACGGCAGAGCATATTTTAAAGTCCATGTCTGAAGAAGATATTATTGAGCTTCTGGCCAGGGAGGTTAATAGTGAAAAAAATAATTAGTATCTGCTATTAGCTTATACTAAATCTTACATTTTCACCTGTTGACTTTTGCGCCAGGATACAGATTGCTTCTTCTGTTAACTGTAATATTCGTGGATAACCTCCGGTTGTCTGGGCATCCTTCATAAGCACAATCAGTTTTCCTGATGGTGTCAACTGTACTGTGCCCGGGAGCGTAGCGGAAGTGTATATGGAGTGTGAGTGCGGACTTAATTCTCCATTAAGCTGACAAGCCATCCTATTGTTTTCATTGGCCACTGTAAAAATAGTTTCATTTAACTCATTCTTTTGCTTATCGGATAATAAATCATACTCCGGGCCTCTGAGTACTTGTAAAATTTCATTTTGCATCCATTTTACACGTATCGCCGTATTTGATGTCCTCATTTTCGAATAAGGAAAATCATCTATTTCCATTATATCTCCTTTGCGGATACTTGAAATTCCGGTTATTGATTCGTATTGAGACCGGCTGTTCATAACTACACTTGTTTTAAATCCGTTTTTTACAGCCAGGTAAGTCCTTAACCCGGATTCCAATTTTCCAAAACCCAATGTATCGCCCTTTTGAATATCATATACTTTATTGTTGCTTACGGGTACATTATTAATAGATGGGTTTAACAAAGCACCGGTTATAACAATGCAGGTATTACAATTAAACCTGAGTCTGGGCCCTTTCATTGTTATTTCCATAACTGCATCATTATTGCTGTTACCTAACAACATATTTGCCAGTTGTGCTGAGGCAGCATCCATGGCACCGCTTACCGGAACTCCTTTATCCCTGTAACCAAACCTGCCCATATCCTGGATGGTGCTAAACAATCCGGGGCTTAATACCTTAATCATGTATTACCTCACTTTCCATATTATAAATTCCGGTTTCAACCTGTATGGATAACAATTCATACTCTGCTTCAGAAACATCATAAAATTTTACTTTGTCGCCTACGCTTATCCTGCACGGATTACGGTTATTAGGATCAAAAAACTGAACCGGTGAATTACCTATTATATTCCATCCTCCCGGTGATGCCTGTGGATAAACGCCGGTTTGCTCCCCTCCTATTCCAACGGATCCTTTTGGTATCTTTAAACGAGGTGCACTACGTCGTGGCTGATGTAGTTCAGCGTCCAATCCTCCTAAATACATAAATCCGGGTAAAAAGCCAATACAAAAAACTGTATAGAGAGGTCCAGTGTGGAGTTGTATGAGTTTTGTTAATGAAAAACCTTTAATTTTTGTATACTCTTTAATATCCAAACCATATTCTTCACTATAACACACCGGGATATGCCAAATCTTTTTAGGAAATGAAATTCCTTTTTTTACTGAATTATATAAGGTTCTAAGATTTTTCTTTAAAAGTTCAAAATCAATTTCACTTTTAAAGATGATGGTAAGAGAATGATAAGCAGGGACAACTTCAATATCTGTATATTCTTTTATGATTGTTCTTTTAAAGGAAACTATATCATCTAAAATACCTTCATCGATTTTAGAAGGCCATTCAATTAAAATAGCATTTGAACCAAAAGGTTTATATACAAGGCTATATTCCACTAACGCTATATCCCGATTTAATAAGCTTCTCATAGAGTGTTTTTACCAGATGTTGAGCGTTTTCTGTATCGGAATGAATACAAAAAGTGTCAGCATTAATCGATACGAGATTACCATCCATAGTTTTTACTTTCCCATTTAAAATACCTTTTACATGTTCAAGTACAGCCTGCGGATCGGTTAAAACTGCGTTTTCTTTTACTCTGGACACCAGACTTAAGTCGTTATTATAATTTCGATCTGCAAAAGCTTCTTCTTTTACACGGAAGTTTTTTTGACGGGCTACAGTAACAGCAAAGGAGTTTGATAAAATATAAAGTTCACAATATTCTTTAAAATCTTTTATGGCTTCAAAAAAAATATGGGCTTGTTCCATATCTTCTGCTACTTCATTATACAATGCCCCGTGTGGTTTTATGTGATTTAAGCAAACCCCTGAACTTTCTACTATTTCATTTAGTAAATTTACCTGTTCACGAATGGAATCTATCAGCTCTTGACTTGAAATGTTCATAGATTTTCTGCCAAAATTCTCTTTATCGGGATAAGATGGATGTGCACCGATACTTACATTGTGTTCAATTGCCATATCCACTACTCTTTTCATGGTTTCTTTATTTCCGGCATGACCTCCACACGCTATGTTACATGAAGTAATGTAAGGCATAAACAAATGTTCATTGTTTAAGCCTTCACCCATATCGCAATTAATATCTATAATGCTATTATTCAAATCTTTCAATAAATTGTTTTTAAAATTAAACGACTGAATTTTTATAACTCCATCAAGTTACTAATTTCATTTAAAATCTGCTATCTAAAATTTGTTATAAAAGTAAGGTTTTGCTATAAAATCAAAACTTTACACTTCATCCCAGCCATCCTTCCCTGTCCAGGCTTCGGTATTGTATAGCTTCACTGATATGTGTACCATTAACATCAGGCAATCCATCAAGGTCGGCTATGGTACGGGCTACTTTTAATATACGGTCATATGCGCGGGCGGATAAATTGAGCCTTTCCATAGCATTTTTAAGCAACTCTTTAGAGGCACTGTCCAGTTTACAGTATTCCCGGATCTGCTTTGTATTCATTTGGGCATTGTAATGCACATTGGGTAAATCAAAGAAACGTTTTGTTTGAATATCCCTTGCTACCGTTACCCGTTCTCTTATTTCTATACTGTCCTCCCCTTTTCTTTCATCTGAAAGTTTTTCAAAAGGAACAGGCGTTACTTCTATATGTATGTCAATTCTATCAAGTAAAGGCCCCGATATTTTACTTAAATACCGTTGCATTTCGGCCGGTGAAGAGGTTACCGGGGCATCGGGGTCGTTAAAATACCCTCCCGGACTCGGGTTCATACTGGCAACCAACATAAAGCTGGATGGATAGGTTACGGTAAACCTGGCCCTTGAAATTGTTACTTCCCTGTCTTCCAACGGTTGTCTCATTACTTCTAAAACACTGCGTTTAAACTCAGGCAGTTCATCTAAAAACAAAACACCGTTATGGGAAAGGGATATTTCGCCGGGCTGGGGATAGGCGCCACCCCCTACAAGGGCAACATCCGAGATTGTGTGGTGTGGACTACGAAAAGGCCTTTGGCTCATTAACCCTGTATTGTTCACCTTCCCGACTACACTGTGGATTTTTGTGGTTTCAAGGGCTTCATAGAGGGTCATTGGAGGTAAAATGGAAGGTAGCCTCTTTGCGAGCATGGTCTTCCCTGCTCCCGGCGGCCCGATAAGGATAATATTATGGCCACCTGCAGCTGCAATTTCCATGGCGCGTTTAATACTTTCCTGTCCTTTCACATCTGCAAAATCAAATTCAGGGAAATCAAGGTTCTTGTAGAATTCCTTCCGGGTATCAACGATTGTTTTTTCCAATTCACTTTCTCCATTAAAAAAATTGATGACCTGTTTTATATTTTCAACGCCAAAAACATCAATGTCATTTACAATGGCGGCTTCTTTTGCATTTTGAACCGGGAGTATAAATCCCTTAAAACCTTCTTCCTTTGCTTTCAAAACTATAGGTAAAGCCCCTTTTATGGGCTGAAGGCTTCCGTCCAGGGACAATTCGCCCATAATGATGTATTTGTCTATATCATCAGCTTGTATCTGTTCCGATGCTACGAGTATCCCTATGGCAAGGGTAAGGTCGTAAGCAGAGCCTTCTTTTCGCAGATCGGCAGGTGCCATATTAATGGTGATTCGTTTACCGGGAATACTAAATCCGTTATTCAGTAGTGCAGAAGCAATCCTGTAGTTGCTTTCCTTAATCGCATTATCGGGTAAACCTACCAGGTGGTAGCCTACTCCCCTTACTACATCTACTTCAACAGTAATGGTGGTGGCTTCTATACCGAATACAGAACTACCATAAACTTTTGTGAGCATGTACTATTTTTTTTACACGGACTAAAGATATAACAAAAATATAAGGCTCCAAAAGAGAAATAATGTTTGTGATTATTTTATTCGTTGATTAAGAAGTTAAGCTAAAGCATGCGAAATATTATTCTTCTATTTTAACCTTTTGTGTTTCTTTAAAAATTAAAGAGGCTGTCTAAAAAGTCGAATATAAAGTTTACATGTCAGATTGAGCGCCCCCGACGCTTCGGGGGAAACCTAATTAAAACAGGTTGCTGTAGTTCTCGACTGCGCTCGAACTGACAATCTTAGTGCCTTTTTAAGACAGCCTTAGTGCCTTTTTAAGACAGCCTCTCAAAGTTTATTATTTAATAATCAGCATAACTACTTCCAAAACACTGCATACAACACAACTAAAATAATCATCACAGCGAAGGCACCTGCATTAAAAACCGGACCGGTGGCGAATAACTTCCTGGAGATCGGGATTCCTTTTTCGTCTTCCCGGCCTTTATTTTCCATAAGGCTTATCACGATCATTATGATGGCAGTAATGATTGCCGTGTATCCCATCTGGGTTAAAAACGGCAATTCTACAAACATAGGATGATCAGACCAACCTTTTGGCCCTACCTTAAAGTACATGGCTATAGGTATGGATGACAGCGCACCGTAAATTGCTGCTTTATTGGTCGTTTTTTTCCAAAACAAGCCTAATAAAAATACAGCCAGGATACCCGGGCTTACTACGCCTGTATATTCCTGTATAAACTGAAATGCCTGGTCAATCCCTCCCAGCAATGGCGCCATTATACATGCTATAATTAAAGCTGCGGCAGCAGACATACGTCCTACAGGAACCATTCTTAATTCACTCTTCCCTTTACTGAAATACGGTTTGTAAATATCCATCGTAAAAATAGTGGATGTAGAATTTAACATGGAAGCCAGGGAAGACACAATAGCTGCTGCCAATGCTGCAAAAGCAACACCTTTAAGCCCTGTGGGTAAAAATTGAAGCAACCACGGGTATGCTTTATCTGCCTCGCTAGCCGTTGGAATATTGTTTGCGGCAGAAACACCCAATCGTGCCATAATTTCCGGGTCGTTTACCATTACATAAGCGGCAATTCCCGGTATTACAACCACTAACGGTATCAATAATTTTAAAAAAGCGGCCAGCAAAATACCTTTTTGGGATTCTTTTAGCGATTTTGCAGCTAATGTTCTTTGAATTATATATTGATTAAAACCCCAATAGTATAAATTCGCAACCCATAAACCTCCTATTAAAACCCCAATCCCGGGGAGGTTGATGTAATCCGGGTTGGATTCTTCCAGGATCATGGCAAATTTATCCGGAGCTGCCTCATATATGGCCCCGAATCCGGCTAAAATACCTTCACCCCCTGATACCGCATTTAAAGCCAGGTAGGTGGTTATGAATCCCCCTAAAACCAAGAAAATAACCTGTATAACATCTGTCCAGGCCACGGCTGAGAGTCCGCCGTAAAGTGAGTAAGCGGCTGCAAATGCAGCTAAACTGAGGACCCCATATATTAAAGGAAAACCCATGATGGTTTCTAAGGCGAGTGCACCCAAATAGAGTACAGACGTCAGGTTCACAAATATGTAAAGCGCTATCCAGAAAACCGCTAAAATGGTTTTCAGGTTGGTAGAATATCTTTTTTCTATGAATTCCGGGATGGTGTACAGGTTTTTTTCAATAAAAATGGGGAGAAAATATTTCCCGACAATGATGAGTGTTATAGCAGCCATCCATTCATAGGAAGCAATCGCCAGCCCGATTTTAAACCCGGAACCAGACATGCCAATAAATTGTTCTGCCGAGATATTTGCTGCGATCAATGAAGCGCCTATTGCCCACCACGGTAAGGACTTCCCTGCTAGAAAATAATCCTCTGCATTTTTAGTGTGCCCTTTTTTATCCCTTGAGACCCATAGCCCTACAGATAAAATTAAAACTGCGTATGTTATAAATACAAAATAGTCCCAGAATTCGAATGTAGTAGTCATAATTTATTAGTTGGTGTTGCGAAGATAAATTATTTAACCAAAAATCATAAATTATTGATTGTACGCAAACGATTACTTTTAAAAAAAACACAAAAAAAGAGGTTGACAATAGTTTTTGGACAACCTCTGGTCTATTTAAGATAAGGAATGATTATAGCAGATTTTATTTAAAACTTACTTTATGGCTTTTATTTTCCTTTCTTTAGCTCGCCCACCCTTCGTGCGCTCAGGTGACAATGAAAAAACGGCAGATTACTTCATCTCCATCCTGTCATGGTAAGATTAATGATGGGTACTCCCCCTATGGGGGAGTTAGAGGGGGAAGATGAAAACTTTATAAATTGCATTTAGAATTAATCTGAAATGACGGTAAACTTTAGTTTCTTGAACTTGGTTATTTCCTTCCTTGAAAAATTTTAAGATTTATTTTCTATCCATTGATTCACCATTTCTTCCAGGATGTTTAGCGGCACAGCGCCGTTACTTAATACAACTTCATGGTACTCTCTTACATCAAACTTGTCTCCCAGTTTTTCCTTTGCCATTTCCCGAAGTTCCAGTATTTTGTTCATCCCAATTTTATAAGCTGTTGCTTGTGATGGCATTACAATATGGCGTTCTACCATTTTAACAGCATCTGATTTTGCATTGGGTGTGTTTTTCACATAATAATCTATACCTTCTTCACGTGTCCATTTTTTGGCATGGATTCCTGTATCAACTACCAGGCGACAAGCTCTCCATAATTCCATAGCTAGTCGGCCAAAATCTGAATACGGATCACTGTAAAAACCCATTTCTTTAGGTATATATTCAGAATATAGTCCCCAGCCCTCAGTATAAGCGGTATAGCCTCCATACTTTCTGAATTTTGGCAGATCTTCCAATTCCTGTTGAATTGCCAATTGCATATGGTGGCCGGGGATTCCTTCGTGATAAGCCAGAGCCTCCATTTGATAGGTAGGCATTCCTTCCATATCATATAAATTGGCATAATATATTCCGGGCCTTGAACCATCGGGTGCCGGACGCTGATAAAAAGCTTTTCCTGCAGATTTTTCTCGGAAGGGTTCTACTGCTTTCACCATAATATCTGCTTTTGGTTTTTTTATAAAAAGTTCATCCAGGCGTGTTTTCATACTGTCAATAAGATGAACAGCCTCGGCAAGGTACTCTTCTTTCCCTTCTTCAGTATCCGGATAATAAAACTGCTTGTCCTTTTTCATAAATTCAAAAAACTCTTGCAGAGTACCTTCAAAACCGGTAGTTTCTTTAATAGTATTCATCTCATTATGAATACGCTCAACTTCACTAAGGCCAATCTGATGAATTTCTTCGGCCGAAAGATCAGTTGTAGTGGTACGTTTTAATGCGTTATTGTAAAATGCTTGTCCATCAGGAAATTTCCAGGCACCATCATCTGTAGTTGCTCTTTGTTTCTGCTCTTCTGCGAAAGCTATTAAACTTGTATAAGCCGGTTTAAGAGAGGACAAGAAGGCTTCCTTCGCTTTATTAACAAGGCTCTTTTTATCCTCATCAGATATTTCCATTTTATCAACTTTGGATTTGAAGTCGGCTAACAAAGCACTGGCTTCTCCCGTTTCGTCAAAAGGCTCGCCCGATAATATGTTTTTTGAATCTTCAATTACTTTATCAAAAACAAACTTTGGTGGCATAATACCTTTTTCTTCCCTCACTTTTAAACTCACTGTAAGTTGGGAGAACATTTCTTCAAAGCCATTCAACCTCGAAATATATGCTTCTGCATCTGAAATACTATCTATTCTGTGCATATTGATTAAAAAAGCAGGTTTACTGGATTGAGCTCCAAACATTTGATTTACCGGGTAATTATGAAAACGGAATTTATAATCCTCGATCTCTTCTTCCAGCATTTGTTTAAAGAGCTTATAGCTTAAAGCCGTAGATTCATCCAATGCATCTATGTTTACAGAGTCTTTAATTAACCGAAGATATTTCTCGTTTCGTTTCAGATCTTTATCATACGCATCGGGAGACAAGTCATCCCATTTACCATAATCTTTTTTTATTCCGAGATATGTCTGATATTCGGGTGAATCTTTAAGTACATCTTCAAAATATGCGTCAAAATATTCCTTGGCTTTTTCTGATTCAGCAGTGGTATCAATTTCGGAAGATTGGGTTGTTGTTGATTCTTGTTTACAACTAAACATTAAAAGTGTTACTACTGAAAACACAGTAGCGGGAAAAAATGATTTCATTCTGTTTTATTTTTCGAATTAGCATGATAAAAATAGAATAAAAAAGGAAGAAAAGGAAATGGGCTTTTTGTGTGAACTGTTAATTGTTAATAGTTAATTGGATATAAGCCCCATCTATCCTGCCTTTATCGGCAGGCAAGCTCCCCTATGGGGGAGGATTGTTTCGTGGATGTATTAATTGAATTTAATTGCCACGGATTCACGGATGTTTATGAGTTGTCGATTAGGTTGAATGGTGTATCGAATTTGGAATTTGGTCCTTGAAGTTTTGTTTAATTGTTGTCCCGAATTTTCGGGAGTGTAATCGTGTAATCGGGTTGTTGATAATGGTTTTTTTCTTGCCACTAATCTGCCGGCCGGTAGGCGGGTTCACGAATGTTTTCCAATATTTAATTGATTAAGCTTTGTGGTTGGGTTTTGGAATTTTCAATCTTAAATATTCAATTTTAAATCAGCATCCGACACCGGACATCTATCATCCAACATAATTCTTCATTCTGCATTCAAAATTCTTAATTAGCATTCTCCAACCCTTCCAGGAGCCAGTCATAGTATGTATCAGCATCGGTATATTGTATGGGTGAGTTTAATATTTCAAAATCAGGGGACATGAGAACATAATACGGTTGGGAGGCAGTTTTAAAATTAAGGGATTGAAATGTAGCCCATTTATCGCCTATAGTTTTAATGGTTTTTACCCTTCCGCTTTCAAATTGATAATTAAACTGATCTTGTTCGGGTAATTCTTTCCTGTCGTCAACATATAAGGAAATCAATACATAATTCTCATTTAACAGGTTATATATCCTGTTCTCACTCCATACGTTTTCTTCCATTTTCCGGCAGTTTACACAGGCCCAACCGGTAAAATCGAGTAAAATCGGTTTGTTATTCGCTTTGGCATAGGCAAAACCTTCATCAAAATCTTTAAAACAGTTGAGTCCCAGCGGACAATCGCTTTTCTGCTCAAATATGCTATAAAATGCAGGTGGTGGGAAGCCACTGAGCAATTTTAAATGATTATAGCCAAATAACCCTAAAGTGAGGTATATTGTAAATACAGCACTCACAATACCTGTACCCAACCTTATTTTAGGAAGTTTGGCTTTAGGGCCGTCATGAGGAAACCTGATGATACCAAATAAATATAAGGTAAGCAGTGCAAAAACAACTACCCATATTCCTATAAATACTTCCCTTTTTAGAAGTCCCCCGTGAACAACCAAATCTGCATTGCTTAAAAATTTAAAAGCCAAAGCCAGTTCTAAAAAGCCTAGAACCACTTTTGTGGTTGTCATCCACCCACCTGATTTTGGCAATGAATTTAACCAGTTTGGAAATAATGCAAATAAAGCAAATGGTAATGCGAGAGCAGCCCCAAATCCTGTCATACCTGCTGTTAACTGGCCGGCTCCACCGTCAGCAGACAATGATCCTGCCAGTAAAGACCCTAAAATTGGGCCAGTACATGAGAATGATACGATAGCAAGTGTAAGTGCCATAAAGAAAATCCCCATAACACCACCAATATTGGAAGCTGAATCCATTTTATTAGCCCATGAATTGGGCAAGGTTAATTCATAATATCCGAAAAATGAAAATGCGAAGAATACAAAAATGACGAAAAATAAGATATTTAACCATACGTTAGTCGAAATGGTATTGAGAATTTCCGGATCTAAAGTGTCTATAAAATGGAATGGAATACTAAGTGCCAGATAAATTCCTATTATAAATAGTCCGTATAAAATTGAATTCTTTATTCCCTTTTTACGATCCTTTGCCCGTTTTGTAAAAAACGATACTGTTAAGGGGATCATAGGAAACACACAAGGAGTTAACAAAGCAATTAATCCCCCTAAAAAACCAAGGATAAAAATGCCGGTGAGGCCTTTACCTTTTTCATCTTCTTTTGCGGCATCCACAATTTCTTCTGCATTTGTAAAAGGTAATGTAAGGTTTTGAGTGATTTCAAAGCTTTTTTCATCAACCTCTTTCTGTACGACATCTACTGCACTACCATCCAGGGAAAAAACAAAATCCTCATCCCGGCTTATACATTTATCTATACATGCCTGGTAAAAAATATTTCCCTGAATTGCATTGATATCATTTTTAAGAAGTTTTATCCGTTGGGTTATTGTGGCAGAATCTTTAAAAAACACCTCATCAACTTCAAAAATTTCGCTGTATTCTGTATAGGTAACACTCTCTTTTGCATTACCTACCAATTCAAAGTCGTCGCCAGTCTTTATAAATGTTATTTCCGTTGGAAGGGCTCCGCCATCGGGTGTAAACTGGGAGTATACATGCCAGTCTTTATCTATATCCGCATTAAAAATAAGATCGTACTCAACATCATTTATTTTGTTTACCGAATAACTCCAAGTAACCGGTTCTTTAAAATCCTGGGCACTCAAAAATAAAAATCCGAAAAACGTAAAAAGTAAAAATAATTGTTTCATTAATGTAGCTTAATTTTAATTATTTCGGTTGTTGATGGGGTTACTTTAAAGCGGTTGTCTGCCCGTTTTCCAATAACCCATACAATTTCATTGTCTGAACAGAGTAACCATTGGTTTTCCTTATCTAAAATTGAATATTTTTCGTCTTTAAAGAACTTGCTCAACTTTTTTTTTCCTTCCATACCGAACGGATAAAAATAGTCACCTTCTTTTCTTTTCCTTACAATTAAAGGAAACTTTAACTTTTTTTTATCTGCATAAATTGTTTTCTCATGTTCTGCCTTTAACTGATTAACTTTTGAAAAACTTAGTGCAACGGGGGTTAAAATGTGTTGTTCTTCTTCTGGAATTTCATATTCTATATCTTCAGTGATTGGTAAAAGTGAGTCAATATATATATAATCCCGGTCTTTTATCATTCTGTAGTCAGACGAAAATATTTGTTTTCCGCTTCCGGCTTCTAATAATGATTCCACATCATTCCATTCGGTAAAACCATACTCTTTAAAAATGGCATATAAATAAGCCTTTTTAGGCTTTAATTTTAAAAGTTCATTCACCGGAATTTTAATCGTACCATCTTTAATTAAGAATAGCTTTGACCTAATTTCAGCGATGTGATTTTTTAAAATTTCAGAAGTACCTTTTAAATAATTGACCGTATTTTGAAAATTAGAAAGGAAAGCCGGATTGATCTCCTTTAGCATCGGAACTACTTCATGCCTTAACTTATTCCGCAGGTACTTTGTTTCCTGATTAGTGCTGTCCTCCCGCCATTCCAGCTCATTTTCTTTTGCATACCCGAGTACATCTTCTCTGGAAAAAGGAAGTAAAGGCCTTATGATGTTGTTATTTATTGATGGGATTCCTATTAAACCATCCAACCCTGTACCGCGGGACAAATTAATTAAAAATGTTTCCAGGTTATCATCTGCCTGGTGGGCTGTTAAAATATAATCAAATTTTAAAGCATTACTTAAATCAATAAACCATTCATATCGGAGTTCCCTCGCCGCTATTTGAGTTGAAACTTTATTCTCTTTTACGTATTCCCGGGTATCAAAACTTTCAATAAAAACCTCAACGCCTAACCTGTTAGCAAAATCCGCTACAAATTTTTCATCGGCATCACTTTCTTCTCCCCGTAAATTAAAATTGCAATGCGCTAATGCAATATAAAACCCGGACTTATAACAAAGATGGGCCAGAACAATGCTATCTACCCCCCCACTGACTGCAATGAGTAGTTTTGAATTAAGCAGAAAAGGAAAGTCCTGTATAATATATTTTTTGAACTCTGTAAGCATATTGCAAATGTAAGGATACTGGTTTAAGGAAAAAATATGTTTATCCGTACAATATTTTATTGTTTACAACAGAAAAAGCTCTTGTGCAAAATACTCATTTATGGTGATGTGTAATTTGTATTGGGGCAATACATTTGCTTCAGAAAATATATCATACTCCTGAACCAGGATTTTTGATAAAAACTTTTAATAATTAAAAAATAACAACGATGAGATGTTTATTAAAATCACTTTTGTTTTTTGCAGGGATAACTGCATTTGTTTTAAGCCAGAGTTGTAGTTCATCAACTATAAAGGATGATGAATTAAGCAGCTTTATGCTGGGGGGTATTTATTTTGTAAATGGATATGGTGGCATTGATGCTACAAAACAAATGATTAGCGGGGCCGGATACACCACCAATGAAGAAATTGTAGAAGGGTACCGTGAAATATTTATATTTCCTTTTGATGTTTCTCAGAAAAATGACATCAGGGGTGTATTAAAAAGCTGGTGGGATATTACTAATAAAGAAAGCCTACTGGAACAAAGTGAGGAATTAAAAACGAGGGATTATACATACAAAGCATGGGATTATGCGAGGTTGGTGAATAATGCTGCTCTTGGGTATGCAGCAGAGTACCTTACCAAAGAAGAAGCTACAGAAATGGTTAAAGAAGTTCTTCCACTGGCCAGAGAAAAATACAAAACCTGGGAAGAATATTATGCAGATTTTAATTCAGGAAGGCAAGAATGGGATCCTGAAAATGATGAAACGGCAGAGTTTGAAAGCCTGGCAAATGAGATTACTAAAGGTGACGATTCCATTTATACTATTTTGCCTTTGCATAATTAACAAAAGCATTTAGGAGTTACCTGCCAATAATGAATTATAATTTTTAAAGAGCCCTCCCTATTAATTTAAGGAGGGTTCATTTTTGTAATATACTCATTTATAGGGATGTTTAATCTTTTGGCAATCTGTAATTTTACACTTTAAAATATTCATTCCAAGACAATCATGAAAAAAACACCTATATATCTGTTACTATTTTTTGTTGCTTTTGCTTTTACGTTTTCTTATAGTAATGAAAATTACCCCACTACTAAAAATACTGAACCAACAGATAAAATAACAATTAAAGAAACTAACATGTCTCAAAGAGGTGCTTTAACCGCTATTTACAATGCCAACCCGGACAATACCCTGAATTGGAACCTTTTGGCCCAGGGTATGGAGGCATGGGAAGGTGTTATTACTGATAAAAATGGCAATGTCACTAAGTTGGATTTAAGTGATAAAAATTTAACAGTGCTGCCATCAGAAATTGGGCAGCTTGTTCATTTATACACCTTAGATTTAAGTAAAAATCATTTAACCAAACTCCCCCCGGAAATTGGGCAACTTGTTAAGTTAATTAATTTGAATTTAGATACCAATGAATTAACAACACTGCCACCGGAAATAGGAGAGTTTACTAATTTAACTGGACTATCTTTAGAGAATAATCAGTTAAAAACACTGCCCCCGGAAATTGGGAAACTTTCTAAACTAACTTTTTTGAATTTAAATAATGAATTTACAACACTCCCTAATGAAAGAAAACAGTTTGTTAATTTTAATGAATTACATTTAAAATTCAATCAACTGACAACACTACCTGTTGAAATAGCAAAGCTTGTTGATTTAACTCAGTTGTCTGTATCCAAGAATCGATTAATAACACTTCCTCCTGAAATAGGACAACTCGTTAACTTAATAGATTTAACTTTATCCTATAATCAGTTAACATCACTTCCTTCTGAAATAGGACAGCTTGCCAATTTAACTAAATTGGATCTAAAGAAAAATGAATTAGAAACCCTCCCTGCTGAAATAGGGCAACTTGTTAACTTAAAAAATTTAAGTTTAAATGAAAATGAATTAATAACACTACCTCCGGAAATATGGCAACTTATTAATTTAAAAGATTTGAATTTAAGTCATAACAAATTCACAACACTACCTCCGGAAATAGGACAACTGGTGAATTTAGATACTTTAATTGTCACTTTTAACACACTATCAGCACTCCCGGCTGAAATAGAACAACTAACTAATTTAAAACTTTTGGGCATAGATTGTAATAATCTAACAACACTTCCTAAAGAAATAGGACAACTTGTTAACTTATCTTACCTTTCCTTATCTTATAACCAACAATTAACAATGCTTCCCCCGGAAATAGGGCAACTTGTCAATTTAACTTATTTAGAGGTTTACGATGGTCAACTAACAACACTTCCTTCAGAAATAGGGCAGCTTGTCAACTTAACTGCATTAGATTTAAGGAAAAATAAATTAGAAACACTCCCGGCTGAAATAGGACAACTTATTAATTTAAATAAACTGTACTTAGAGAGTAATAAACTAATAACCCTGCCACCCGAAATTAGAAAGCTTAGTAATTTAAAGCAGTTGGATTTATACGGTAATCAATTAACCACACTTCCATCAGAAATAGGACAGCTTGTTAATTTAAATGTTTTGTACTTAGAGTCTAATCAACTAACTACACTTCCGTCTGAAATGGGGCAACTTATTAACTTATATAGTTTAAATTTAAGATCGAATAATTTAACTACCATACCACAAGAAATTTGTGATCTAAAAAGGAATTATTGGATAGATTTATATCTGGATGAAAAAGTTACCTGTGAGTAACAAATCATAATTTTGTAAAGTGGCCTCCTTATTCATTTAAGGAGGGTGGTTTTTATTAAATACTGTAGTGACATTTTCTTCTTTATTTGTCAGGTTGCTTTACTCTCCATCCACTCAACAATTGTTTTTAAAACCTCTTCCCGCTCCAGGTCGTTATGCAATTCGTGATACCCGCCTTCATATAATTTTAGGGTAGTATTGGGGGCCGACTTCGCAAATTCTATGGTTGCTTTATGATCTGCAAGCTGATCGTCCGTACCGTGGAGCACTAAGACCGGCACAGATAATGTATGCGATTTATCTATAGCAAACTCCCCGGCTTCCATAACCGGGAAAGAAAACACCGGACTCACCCTGTCATGAACCAGTGAGTCGCCTTCATATTTTTTTACTTCATCATCAATTCTTGATATGGCTTTGGGATTTAATCCGCTGGGCAGGGTGATTGAGGGATAGATTTTCCACATGAGTTTTCCGAGAATAATCTTCCATTTTGGCGGTTCAAATGCCAATCTTAAAAACGGACTCGTTACAACCGCTCCTTTAATATCCGGTTGCCGGCGCATTATATAATTAAGCACTATATTCCCTCCCAGACTGTGTCCGTATAAAAATGTAGGTTTTTCGCCAAAAACCTCCTTCGCCTTTATAAAAATCGCTTTTAAACTATCTAAAAGTGATTGGTAATCAGGACAATGTCCACGTTTTCCTTCGCTATGCCCATGTCCGAAATGATCAAAACCGATTACTGCAAAGCCCTTATCTATAAATTCCGGAACCACATAGTCCGAATATCTGCCACTGTGCTCCCCCAAACCGTGAACTAATATCACCACGGCTTTTGTTTGCTGTGGCATCCAATACTGCCCAAATAATTGCTTTTTATGAGAAGTAAAGTAAAATCCCTGATGCTTCATTAAAGAAAATAAAGTTATTACATGTTCATTTTAAATTACTCAAATATACAATTTTGAAATATGCAGATATTATTAGTTTCATAAATATAACTCTGATCTTTTTTGTAACTTTAGGAGATACAGTTATTTAAACCTAAGTAAGTTACTATGAAAAATGACATGACTACTGATGAAAAGAAGCATACTGATCTTGGGAAAAAGATACTTTCAGTGGTGCCACAATTGTACCCGTATGTGAAGCATAGAATGTACACATTAGAAACCTCGGGTATAGTCCCTAAAAATATGTATAAGGTCAATGGTATTATTGATGATGCTATCCTGAAATTTTATGAATTATACGAAAAATCGGGGGAAGAGGCTATGGATTTGCAAGACATAAAACTAAAACTTTTTAAACTGGTAAATGAGCGACTCAGCGAACTCCGTGAAAATGAGTCATGGCACCTCGACACACTCAGTACCAGTGATATTTTGAGTAAAGAACTCGACCTCCTTGAAGAAAAATTTAAACTCGGACTTCACGAGGACCTGATTATGGATGAAGAGTTGGATGATATCTCTTATCATCAGAATGATGATCAAAAAGAGAAATTTTTATATGACGATGCTGAGCAAAATATTATAAAAACCCTGGATATTTTAGACCCAAGAACGGAGATAAACAATGATAAAAGGAAAAAGCTTAATAAAATATACATGTGGTTACCTGTCAAAACTTCCAGCATTGTTGATATGTATGTTTTTGGAAAACTAACCTATGATGAGATCGCTATTATAAAAGATATAAAAACTGAAAAAGTAAAAAAAATAATAACTACTGTAAGAAAGAGCTTTAGGAAAAATATAGATTAATAACCTTCTAAAACCTGTTTCATTGCTTTTGCTTTTACAAGACATTCTTCGTACTCTTTTTCAGGGGTTGATTTGGAAGTAATGGCACTTCCCACCGAATACGAAACATATTTCTCCGTTTTGTTATACAGGATGCTACGTATAATAACATTGAAATCAAAATCACCCGAAGGCTTAAAATACCCTACCGCCCCGCTGTAAAGTCCACGTTTCGTTTCTTCTACCTCTTCTATAACTTTCATGGCAGATATTTTTGGTGCTCCTGTCATACTCCCCATAGGAAAAGTAGCTTTTATAATTTCTACAGGATGAATATGGTCCTCTACCTCTGCTTCAACAGTAGATATCATTTGGTGGACCTGCTCAAAAGTATATACTTTGCACAATTCCTTAACCTTTACACTTCCTTTTTTAGCAATTCGTGAAAGATCATTTCGTACCAGATCAACAATCATTATATTCTCAGACCTTTCCTTAGGATCGTTTTCAAGGGAAAACCGGAATAAATCATCTTCCAGAGCTGTATCAGCCCTTTTTGCTGTTCCCTTTATTGGTTGTGATATTATTTTTTTGCCTTCTTTCTTTAAATACCGTTCCGGGGAAGCAGACAAGAGGTACTTATCGTCCATCTTTAAAAAAGTTGCAAAAGGAGGTTTTGATATTGAATTAAGTTTATTATAAGTCTGAACCGGATCTATAACCGCATTCAACGCATAAAACTCCTGGCAAAAATTTGCTTCATATATATCTCCCCTGTGAATATGCTCCAATACCTTCTTTACTTTGATATAATATTGATCTTTAGGAATACGGAGTTTTATACCAAGTTCAGAAGTATTATGAGGTTTGGCTTCATTGACCATATCCGGTCTGCTGGTTTGGCAGATGTTTTCAAAATCTTCTTCTATTTCATCATCAACCATTCTTAAATAATCAAATATGATCTCATTTTTTTTAATTCTTATAAGTTTTTTAGGCTGAAAAAAAAACAGATCAGGAAATTTTATCCCATCCTGGTTATTGGAAGAAAGCGCTTCAATATCATTTTTTAAATCATAGGTAAGATACCCAAAAAGCCAATCCTCAGTAAGAGATTGATACTCTTTTAAATTTTCAAAAGCCTGTATAAAATCTGTTTTTAAAGACGTGAGGGCATCTGTTGCTAAAATTGCTTCAAAACTCGAAAATTGTTGGTTGTAATCATTGCTATCGAGCCAGACAACTTCTTCAAATTGTTGTGCCCAACTTAAAATATTGTGTTTAAATTCTTCATTGTAGCTTATTTTAAAGGCTTTTGCAGTTCTTTTCATCAAAAAATTGTCCGTTTGAATTGTTACAAATTTAACAAAGTATCACCCATTTAATTTAAAATATTTTTATAATATTGTTATGTCAAATCAAATGACTAAAACATTACGAAAAAATGCAAAACAATTCAAATATAACAAACTTCTTTAGGAACTTTTTTGCTCCCGGATTTGTTTTTGCTATTCAAACTTTTCGTCATTCTCCTCGTCGTCGCCCGTAAGGGTGTACTTCAATTTGGAGTTAGGTGAGTCCAGCTCCGCATCTAAAGATTATTTTATATATTTTTTAATCACTCAATCATCAAATCGTCAATGCAAATAATTATTGCAAATAGTTCACATGCCAAGTATGCACAAATAATATGTGATACCATTGAAGAATCTGCAAAACAACGAGGGACAGGCATAGCTAAACGCACACCTGAATATATAATGAAAAAACTGGAGAACCAGAACGCTATTATAGCCCTTGACGGAGATAAATTTGCCGGATTTTGTTATATAGAGGTTTGGGAAGAAGGTAAATTTGTTGCCCATTCCGGACTCATTGTGGTGCCAGAATACAGGGCGCAGGGATTAGCAAAAGACATAAAGAAAAAAATTTTTAAATACAGCAGGGAAAAATTCCCGAATGCCAAAATTATTGGTATAACCACCGGCCTCGCTGTAATGAAGATTAATTATGAACTGGGTTATAAACCCGTAACTTTTTCTGAACTTACTGTTGACCCGACTTTCTGGAACGGATGTCAGACCTGTGTAAATTATGACGTACTCACCCGTACCAACAAGAAAATGTGTTTATGTACTGGTATGTTATATGATCCTGCCGACAAAAAAAAGCAAAAACATGAATATGATAATACAGTGTTAAAACGATTAAAAGATATAAAACAATCGCTTTTTTTAAAAAAAAATAAGAATACAAATAAAGACTAAAGATGAAAAAATTAGTATTGGCATATAGTGGTGGATTAGATACTTCGTATTGTGCAAAATCATTATCTGAAGAAGGATATGAAGTGCATGCTGTAAGCGTAAATACCGGTGGATTTTCTGATGATGAGATAAAAAAAATTGAAGAGAAATCATTGCAGTTAGGAGCTGCTTCTTATTTATCGATTGATGCGGTTCAAAGTTTTTATAATACCGTAGTTAAGTATTTGATTTATGGTAATGTTTTAAAAAATAATACGTATCCTTTATCCGTAAGTGCTGAGAGAATAGTTCAGGCTATAGAGATTGTTAATTATGCAAAAAAAGTGGGAGCAAAATATATTGCTCACGGTAGTACAGGAGCCGGAAATGACCAGGTACGGTTTGATATGATTTTTCAGGTACTGGCACCGGATATTAAAATCATAACCCCAATCCGGGATCTTAAACTTTCAAGACAAGAGGAAATAGAATACCTGAAAAGTAAGGGAATTGATATGTCCTGGGAAAAAGCAAAATATTCAGTCAATAAAGGATTGTGGGGTACAAGCGTTGGTGGTGAAGAAACCCTTACCTCCCACCTGCCGCTTCCTGAAGAAGCTTTTCCGAGCCAACTTGAAAATAAAGGTACTCAAAAGATAAAACTTACCTTTAAAAAAGGGGAACTTACAGCTATAGATGACAAGGAAGATAAAGCCATAAACAATATTGAAAAATTAAATGCTATTGCCTCTAAATTTGCTATTGGCAGGGATATACATGTAGGAGATACCATTATTGGTATTAAAGGAAGGGTTGGTTTTGAAGCAGCTGCACCGGTTATTATTATTAAAGCACATCATACGCTGGAAAAACATGTACTAACCAAATGGCAACAGCAACATAAAGACTATTTGTCTAACTGGTATGGAATGCTATTACATGAAGGTCAGTATTTAGATGAAGTGATGCGAAATATTGAAGCTTTTCTTGAAGATTCACAAAAAAATGTATCCGGCGATGTTTTTGTAAGTTTACATCCATACAGGTTTACCATTGATGGTATTAAATCTGATCACGACCTTATGAATGCATCCTTTGGAAGTTATGGTGAAATGAACAAAGGATGGACTGCAGATGACGCCAAAGGATTTATTAAAATTTTGTCAAATTCAGCAAAAATACACCAGGCTGTTAATAATACAAATCATGATTAAAGCAGGAATAATAGGAGGATCAGGATATACGGGTGGAGAACTCATCCGGTTACTTTTAAATCACCCCAATGCTGAAATTGACTTTGTTTACAGCACTACTAAAGCAGGCTCGCCATTAGCTGAAGCTCATGAAGATATTTTAGGGCAAACAGAATTGAAGTTTACCGGTGAGATAAATCCGGATGTAGATGTGCTTTTTCTTTGCTTAGGACACGGGAATTCCAAATCTTTTTTAAATGAAAACACATTTTCAAATAAAACTAAAATTATAGACCTTAGTAACGATTTCAGGTTAAAAAATGATGCCGTTTATAAAGGAAAAGAATTTGTATACGGCTTACCCGAGTTACAAAGGGATAAAATTAAATCAGCTAATTATATAGCTAATCCCGGATGCTTTGCTACTACCATACAATTGGCATTATTACCCTTAGCCGCGGCAGGTTTACTGCAAAATGAAGTGCATGTAAATGCAGTAACAGGAAGTACTGGCGCAGGAATTAAGCCTTCTGAAACCACTCACTTTAGTTGGAGAAACAATAATGTTTCCTGGTATAAACCTTTTACACATCAACATTTAGGGGAAATACAGGAAAGCATAGAAACTCTTCAAAAGAAGGAATCTAATATTTATTTCCTTCCTAACAGAGGTAACTTTGCCCGGGGAATTTTAGCCTCCTGTTATACAAAATTCGACGGTTCTTTGGAAGATGCAAAAAAAATGTTCAATGCATTTTATAAGGATGCAGCCTTTACGTTTATGTCAGATAAGGAAATACATTTAAAACAGGTGGTAAATACCAATAATTGCCATATACATTTACATAAACATAATGATGTATTGTTAATAACCAGTGCAACAGATAATTTATTAAAAGGAGCTTCCGGACAGGCAATACAGAATATGAACCTTATCTTTGGATTTAGTGAAACTGATGGGTTAAAGTTAAAAGCAACATATTTCTAATTAAGAATTATGAATTTATAGTCCAAGTTATACAGTTAAAAAATAATATTATGGAACTATTTGATGTATATCCCCTTTATAATGTAACACCTGTTAAAGGTGAAGGCTCCTATGTGTATGACGATAAAGGTGAAAAATACCTGGATCTCTACGGAGGGCATGCTGTTATATCTGTAGGGCACTCTCACCCTGAATATGTAAAAAAAATAACAGAACAGGTAAATAAAATAGGATTCTACTCCAATGCTGTTCAAAATCCCCTACAAAAAGAATTAGCAAAAAAGCTTGGAAATGTTTCAGGGTGTGATAATTATGAACTATTTTTGTGTAATTCTGGGGCGGAAGCCAATGAAAATGCTCTTAAATTAGCCTCGTTTCATACAGGTAAATCAAGAGTAATTTCATTTGAAAAAGGCTTTCATGGTAGGACCTCAGCAGCAGTGTCTGTTACAGACAACAAAAGCATTAACGCACCATTAAATAACCAGCACCACGTTACTTTCCTACCTTTAAACCAACTTCACTCTTTGAATTATGAATTAGCAACGGGTAACGTGTGTGCTGTTATTATAGAGCCCATACAAGGAGTAGGCGGACTCGATGAAGGTACTACAGAATTTTTTCAGGGAGTTTCAAAATTATGTAAGGAACACAATGTTGTATTAATTGTTGATGAAATTCAATGCGGATATGGCAGAAGTGGTAAATTTTTCGCTTACCAATATCACAATATAGAACCGGATATTATAACTGTAGCCAAAGGAATGGGCAATGGCTTTCCTATAGGTGGCGTTCTTATTCATCCAAAATTTGAAGCAAAACATGGCATGCTCGGCACAACATTTGGTGGCAATCATCTTGCATGCGCTGCCGCAATTGCTGTATTGGATATCATTGAAAACGAAAATATAATTGCCAACGTAAATGAAGTGGGCAACTATCTTGTTGAAAAAGCCAAAAAAATTCCCTTGATTAAAAAAATTAAAGGAAAAGGACTCATGATAGGACTCGAATTTGATTTTGAAGTAGGTGAACTGAGAAAAAAACTGATTTATGATAAGCATATTTTTACTGGCGGTGCTTCAAATAAAAATATCATAAGGATACTTCCACCTTTAAACATTACAAAAACAGAAATCGATATTTTCATTGATGCCTTAGAGGAAGTACTGGCATCGCAAAACGCAATATAATGAACACACAACTGACTATTGAAGAGAGAAATAATGTTTTAAAACTGATGTCAAAACTGGTGAAACAGGAAAAAGATACGATCCTGAAGGCCAATAAACTGGACATGAATAGCTACTCCGGTGAGGATATGGCAATGTATGACAGGTTAGAGGTCAATGACACCAAAATACAAGGTATGATTGATTCTTTAGACCAACTCGCCTCGCAGGAGGATCCATTAGGTCATGAAAGGTTTAATTTCACGCATGATAACGGGTTAAAAATTTCAAACAAAACTGCACCTTTTGGAACGGTGATGATCATTTACGAATCAAGGCCCGATGTTACCATTGAAGCTGCCGGAATAGCCTTTAAATCCGGAAACAAAATATTACTTAAGGGTGGAAAAGAATCTTTAAACTCTAATCTGGCTTTAGTAAACCTATGGCACAAGGCACTAACTGAAACAGGTGTTTCTACTGATTGGGTAGAATATTTACAATACAGCAGACAGGAAATACAGGATTTCCTTAAAAACCCGACCCAAAAAGTAGACCTGATCATTCCACGTGGCGGAGAGCGGCTTATTGAATTTGTAAAAGTAAATTCGGTATGCCCTGTTATTGTAAGCGGACGCGGGAATAATTTTGTGTATGTACACCCTGAGGCCGATCAGGAGCTGGCCATAGATATTATTGTAAATGCAAAAACCAGCAGAATTTCAGTTTGCAATGCCTTAGATAAAGTACTTATTGACTCAAGATTAACTGATGTTGATGGATTTGTTTCCAAATTGATAGAAAGATTATTAGAATTTAATGTGGAAATTATAGTTGATGATGTTTTAAAACACCATCAAAATGTAAAACCACTTACCGATGATAACATCTGGTATGAAGAATTTTTAGATTATAAAATTGTGATAGGAACCGTTGATAACGAGGGCGAAGCCATATCTAAGATCAACAAATATTCCGGAGGTCACTCAGCATCTATAGTTACAAAAAATGAAGACATTGCAGCGCAATTTCAAAATAATGTTGATTGTGCAGCTGTTTATCACAATGCTTCAACCCGGTTTACAGACGGATTTCAGTTTGGTTTAGGTGGAGAATTGGCAATAAGCACAGATAAATTACACCAAAGAGGCCCTATTGGTCTTCAACACTTAGTTACCAACAAGTGGTACGTACATGGCAATGGACAAATCAGATAAAAAAAGAGTATTACTTAAAATAGGTTCCAATACCCTTACCAGGGAAACCAATCATATTTCCCGGGGAAAAATAGAAGATATTGCCCGGCAAATCGCGCAGTTAAAAGATGATTACGAATTTGTTATTGTAAGTTCAGGTGCAATTGCCGCAGCTAAACAGTTTGTAAATCTGGAAGGAAATGGAAAGGAAATAACCGTTAAACAAGCACTCGCTTCTATTGGCCAATTGCATTTAATGCGTATTTACCAGGAAAATTTCAGGGAGTTGGGACTGTTTATATCACAATGCTTGCTCTCCTATTCAGATTTTGAGAGAAAAGAATCGAAAGAAAATATTTCAAATACCATTAATGTTTTATTGGCAAATAATTACATTCCCGTTATTAATGAAAATGATACGGTTGCAACCGATGAAATAAAATTCGGGGACAACGATAAGCTGGCAGCCTTAACAGCTGTGCTTCTTAATGTTGATTTACTTATAATCGCTACCAATACCAATGGATTTTATACCCGGGAATCGTTAGAGAAAGGTAAACCGGAAACGATTTTATCAGCAAACAACATCAGTGAACTAAGTAAAGAAGTTTCAATAAACAAATCATCACATGGTACAGGTGGTATGCAATCAAAAATAGATGCTGTTGAAATTGCCGGAAAAGCAAATATAGAAACGTGGGTTGTAAACGGGCTCGAAGATAATTTTATAATAAATGCAATTAATAACAGGATACCCTTCACCAAAATTGTAATGTAACCCTGAAAATAACAGAGATTATAAATATTTTCTCAAATAAATTGAAATAATAAAATTTAAACCTGAAACAAATAAATGAAACAGTTTTTAGACCTTGAAGATATCCCGGATGTAAAAAGCCTGATTGACGAAGCTATTTCAATAAAAAAAGATCCATTTTCTTTTGAAAATTTGGGGAAACATAAAACTATTGGTTTATTGTTTTTTAATTCAAGTTTAAGAACACGTTTAAGCACCCAAAAAGCTGCGGAAAATTTAGGCATGAGAACCATGACTATGAATTTAAATTCGGATGGATGGGCATTGGAATTTGAAGATGGGAGTATCATGAACACCAATACTGCCGAGCACATCAAGGAAGCAGCGGCAGTAATATCACAATTTGTTGACATTATTGCATTAAGGGCTTTTCCTTCTTTAACTGATAAAGAAAAAGATCAGGAAGAAATGATATTGAGAAGCTTCCAAAAGTATGCTACTGTACCTGTTGTTAACATGGAAAGTGCTACGGCTCACCCTTTACAGGCTTTAGCCGATGCCATTACTATAACCGAATTACAAAAGAAAAAGAAGCCAAAAGTAGTATTATCATGGGCGCCACATCCGCGAGCTTTACCCCATGCAGTACCCAATTCATTTACTAAAATGATGCAGTTAATTGATGTTGATTTTGTAATTACCCACCCTGAAGGTTATGAATTAAATCCGGAGGTCACAAATAACACACCTATTATACATAATCAGGAAGAAGCCCTCAAGGATGCGGATTTTGTGTATGTAAAAAACTGGAGTAGCTATAAAAATTACGGCCAGGTTGAATGTACTGACGAGAACTGGATGATGACCCTTAAAAAATTAGGCCATGCCCGTTTTATGCATTGTTTACCGGTACGTAGAAATGTAGTGGTGAGTGACGACGTTTTAGATAGTGATCAGTCCGTTGTTATACAACAAGCCAACAATAGAACATATTCGGCCCAGGTAGTATTAAAAAATATTCTGAATAACCTGTAAACCTGTTATGAGCTTACGTTGGTTTGGCAAAACAAAGCAAAATGAAACAGGACGGAGCGTAAAGAAAATGTACAGCGTACATTTTTAGCGAACGGGCCAGCCGGCGGGCGGGCAAAAACTAAGCGAAAATGAAACAAAAAGTATCTATAGTAAAAATAGGTGGTAACCTAATAGAAAACGAAGACGCCCTCAACACCTTCAGCGCTGATTTTGCAGCACTCAAAGGTCCAAAAATATTGGTTCACGGTGGTGGTAAACTTGCAACTCAACTAGCCAATAAGATGGGCGTGGAAACCAAAATGGTTGACGGAAGGAGAATTACGGATGCTGAAACTTTAAAGATCATTACCATGGTTTATGGCGGACTCGTTAATAAAACCCTTGTTGCCAAACTACAGGCTTATAATTGTAATGCCGTGGGATTGTCCGGTGCTGATTTAAATATCATTGAATCAGTACAGCGACCGGTTAAAGAATTTGACTTCGGGTTTGTAGGTGATGTTGAAAAAGTGAATGACAAAATGTTATCTTTATTACTCAATAACAATATTTCTCCTGTGTGTTGTGCAATAACCCATGACAAAAAAGGACAATTATTTAATACCAACGCCGATACAATTGCATCGGAAATTGCAATAAGCTTAAGCAGGGGCTTTGAAACTCATTTGTATTATTGTTTTGAAAAAAATGGAGTTTTAAAAGACATCAATGATGAGAACTCTGTAATAAAAAATATTGACAGTCAATCATATAAACAATTACTTGAAGATAAAATTATAGCCGATGGAATGTTGCCGAAGTTGCATAACTGCTTTTATGCCTTAGAAAGAAATGTAGCAAAGGTTCACATCGGAAGCATACAAATGATAAGTAAAGAACATCCCTTAAAAACCACGATTACTTTATAATGACCCAAAAAGAACTTACACATAACGCTATAGAGCTGCTTAAAGGGCTTATTTCAACACCTTCTTTTTCCTCTGAAGAAGATAAAACCGCTATTCTTATTGAAAATTGGTTCAATAAAAATGATATTCCCTTTAAAAGAGAAAACAACAACATCTGGGCATTTAACAAGCACTATAAAGAAGGTAAACCATTGTTGCTTTTAAATTCACATCATGATACGGTAAAACCAAATTCGGCATTTACAAAAGACCCGTTTAATCCGTTGGTAGAAGATGGAAAATTATACGGCCTTGGAAGTAATGATGCAGGCGGATGCCTGGTTTCACTCATTGCTACCTTCACTCATTTTTATGATAAACCCGACCTCAAATACAATGTAGTTATTGTAGCTTCTGCCGAAGAAGAAAGCTCGGGACTCAATGGACTCAATTCAATTTTAAAACATTTACCCGAAATTAATGTCGCCATTATAGGTGAGCCTACTCTAATGAACCTCGCAGTTGCCGAAAAAGGCCTGGTTGTTTTTGATGCAGTTGTAAAAGGTACGGCAAGTCATGCCGCCCATCCCAATGATGATAATTGTATTTATAAATCCATAAAAGCGATTGAATGGTTCAGGGATTACAGATTTAAAAAAGTATCTGAAGTCCTGGGTGAGGTTAAAATGACCGTGACACAAATAGAAGCCGGAAACCAGCATAATGTAGTTCCGGCCGATTTAAAATTGGTTATAGATGTTCGTGTAAATGATAAATACACAAACAGGGAAATATACAATACTATTAAAGATAAAGCACCTTGTGAAGTTAAACCCAGGTCCCTGCGCTTAAATTCCTCTTCTATACCAATAGAGCATGAATTGGTACAGGCGGGTATTGAACTAGGAAGGGAAACGTATGGTTCACCTACGCTATCAGATCAGGCAATATTAAGTTGTTCATCACTAAAATTAGGGCCTGGCGATTCAAAACGGTCACATTCGGCTGATGAATACATTTATCTTCATGAAATTGAAGAAGGTATTGATTTGTATATAAAATTATTAGATAAAGTACTATAACCATCTTTTTCTACATTTAAAGGAGAAAAAAATATAAATTATGAAACTCTGGGATAAAGGTTTTTCAACCGATAAGAAAATAGACATTTTCACAGTAGGTTCCGACAGGGAACTGGACCTTGTAATAGCTAAGTATGATGTAATTGCATCCATAGCTCACGCTAAAATGCTTGCTAAAATAGGCCTGCTCACCAAAGAGGAGGTGAATAGCCTGGTTAATGAGCTTAATCATATCGGAAATGATATTGAGAAGGGAATTTTTACTATTGAGGAGACCTTTGAAGATGTCCATTCAAAAATAGAATTTATCCTTACTCAGAAATTAGGTGATGCCGGAAAAAAAATACACACAGCCAGATCCAGAAATGACCAGGTTCTGGTTGCCGTACATTTATACCTCAAAAATGAACTGGATGAAATTAAAGTGCAAACCAGGGAGTTGTTTAACACACTTATTTCTTTAGCCGAGAAGCATGAAGCTGTTTTATTGCCCGGCTATACGCATTTACAAATTGCCATGCCTTCATCATTCGGTCTCTGGTTTTCTGCATACGCTGAAACCTTAATAGACGATATGCACTTTATTAATGCAGCTTACAGAATAGTAGACCAGAATCCTCTCGGAAGTGCTGCCGGTTATGGCAGTTCCTTTCCTATTGACCGGGAATTCACCACTAAGGAAATTGGCTTTGAAACGCTCAAATACAACGTGGTAGCAGCACAAATGAGCCGGGGAAAAGCTGAAAAGAGTACCGCTTTTGGGATTAGTAGTGTAGCCTCTACCCTATCTAAAATGGCAATGGATATTTGTTTGTACATGAGTCAGAACTTCGATTTTATCTCTTTCCCTGATGAATTAACAACAGGTTCCAGTATTATGCCCCATAAAAAGAACCCGGATGTTTTTGAATTAATCAGGGGAAAATGTAATAAAATACAGGCTGTTCCAAATCAGCTGGCGATGCTCACTACCAATTTACCTAGTGGTTACCACAGAGAACTTCAACTCACAAAAGAAATTATCGTACCCGCCATCCAGGAGTTAAAATCCTGTTTGGAAATGATGAACTTTTCTATAAAAAGCATCCAGGTAAATCCCAATATACTGGACGATAAAAAGTATGATTATTTGTTCAGTGTAGATACTTTAAATGACCTTGTACTGGGTGGAATGCCATTCAGGGATGCCTACAAACAAATGGGGAAAGAAATTGACGAAGGCACTTTTAATCCAAAAAGGGATATTAAGCATACGCACCAGGGCAGTTTAGGTAATTTATGTTTGGATGAGATTAAAAAAAAGATGAATAAGATTATTTAGGACTATTTTATATTGAAATAAGTTTACTGTGACACATCAAAATCCCTAATTGCTTTTTCGGGAGCTATAATATTATAACCATTCCAGTATTCCGGATCATATTTAGTTGATCTGTCTATTTCAAAATCAACATCTTCTTTATAACTTTCGAATGCTTTAACGTTCAATATTTCATTATTAAAAAAAATAGCTTCATTTGTTGTTGTACTTATCATCTTCAATTTTAAATCAAAAGCCATTTCATTCTGCTTTCTTCTACCTTTTACGATCTTATTTTTTTCAATTATTTTAAAAGGTCTGTCCAGACTAAATGCATCCTTAACTTGCTTTCTAATATACTTAATTTGATACTTATCATTATCTTTTGAAAAAAACAAAGTGGCTTTATAGCTTAATTTATTATAGTGTATACCCAGCATATTAAATTTTTTATCAAAAACCTGCTGTGCACTTTCAACATCTACTCTTAAAATAGCAAAATCATCTGTGTTTATGTAAAGCTTGCCTATAAAATCGGCATTTCTTTTAGGATAAAATGAGATAACGTAAGCTAGTTTATTATCAATATCTACATAATCTTCTATTTGAAAAACATACCTGCCATTTTTCTTAATAACATCTATTTCAGTATTATCTAAGCTGATTACTGTTTTTAAAAAGTTACTGAAAGCCCATTTTTTATAATTAAAGTAAGGTTGCTTATTATCTGTTTTTTGTTTTTCAGTCTCTGCTTTTTTATCATTTATAATAGAATCTAACTGCAGCTTTCCACTAATTGGTATGATTCCGGATTTTAGTTTCAGGTAAGACCCTTTCTTGGTATTTCGTTTAAGAATATCCATTATAGTATCTTCAATATTTTCAAATTTACTATTTTGTAATTTCTCTTCCAGCCATAAAGTTTTAATGATTTTTACTTTTATTTCCTCGTCTTCTATATCCTGATATAAATCCATCAGGGTTTCATTAAAATATTTATTGCTTTTAGGAATGATTTTAACAATACTATTTACTAGTTCCTCATTAATTTCATCAATAGTAGATTTTTTATCTTATAATCAATACCATCAAGGAATTGATGGTAAGAATCTCTTATAAAAACTCTTTTTTTTGCGAAAGATTTGTAATGATTTTTTTCAAAATTATCAATAACGTTTTCTATAATTTCATCTGCAGTATAGATTTTGTTACTGACCAGAACAGAATTAAGTTCGAATATTTTTGGTTTTAAAAGAATGGTACTATCCTTAAGATTAGTAGTAGCAATAGTTTTACTTTCGTAACCCATACAAGAAATCAATAATGAATCTATATCATTCTCATTTATGTGTATGCTAAATTCACCTTCTTCATTAGAAACGGTAGCTGTCTTAGCATTTATAAGTTGTATAGTAGCAAAAGGAATTGTTTTTTGGGTTTCTTCATCAATAAGTGTTGAGGAAAATTGTGCTTGTAAATTAAATGGTAAGAGTAATAAAAAAAGGTACTTTTTAGAATCCATATTTTTTGGTTAGTTAAAATCGAATTCAATATTAGGGTCATTCAAAGTTAAAAGGAAAACTTTTTGGTTAAATTATATAGAACAAAAAGCTAAAATTTTCACAATGAGTTAATTACACAGCAGTCTTATTTACTGAGAGATAAAAACCTAAATTATACCTCATTTGTAAAATCATTTAAAACCCTTAAATGTTTGTTGTTAGTTGGGGGGGGGGTTGTGAAGCGCAATGAATTCAATTTGATGTTCCAGCCGGTTAACAAACGAGGTTTTAAGACGGATCCTTATATTTTTTTATGATTTTCTCAAATCGTTCTTCGGCTTCTTCTACGGATAAGAATTTTGCTTTACCTTTTTTAATACTCTCCAATTCGCTTTGAAGATACTCTTTGGCTTCAGTATAATAAGTACTTTCTGAGATAACTTCCAGGTCGTCTTTACTAAAATCATTCAACAAAGCCATAAGCCTGTCATAAATTTTATCACTAATTTTTAAATGGGCAGTATGCATAAATACTTTTTAACCAAATATTAAAAATTAAGTAAAGTGTATGAAATTATTTTTCATTTAGTGTTCACATTGTAAGTTAAATATGGGTTTTTTTACTACTCACCTTTCTAGTCTCTCTTGTGCGACCATTTTCCCTTAATAGTTTATGTAAGCACTATTCTTCTACTGCCAATATCTCTTTAGGCCTTATAACGTACAGACCGTTATAATCAAGAGGATCCTCTCTGTTTCTTTTAGCGCTTATTATTGCCAGAGTAAGGACTTCTCCGGTCTCCATTTCCGGATAATAAATATTGATTCCTGTTTCAATTTTGTCTTCATATTCTATTGCCTCCAGTTTAAAAGGGATAACGGGTTCTGATCCGTAATTTAGTGTGACATAACCAATTCCATACCATCCGGGAGGTCCATAACTAACATCCGCAAAGCTGAATTTTGATGGTTCATCATATTTAATTTTTTTAAAAGCTACAACTTCAAAAGTATATTCTTTACTTTTATTTTTTAAATACGTGGGTCGGAATCTATCCAGTAATGTGTATCTTTTCTTAAAGCTCCCAAAATAAGATTCCAATTTTAGACTAAATGTCTCAGTATCCTTCATCAAGTGTAATTGTTCTTTTCCTTTCGACTTATAGTCCCTTTCTTCTTCTACAGGAACTATCTCGTTATAGAGTTTTTTGGACTTTATCAAAGACCACCCTTCCCCATTAAATATAAAAAGATCTATTTTTACATTTTTAAAATCAGAATAATCAACACCGGAATCCAGGGCTTTTGCGTCTTTTATATAGGTTTTAATCTGATCTCTTGTAAGCGTACTGTCATCTATAACTTCTATATAGTTTTTCTTAGTTTTATCACCTGTATTGAACCAATCTATATAATAGTCATTATAAAAAAACACTCCGGAATTAAATAGTTTTCCACTCGTAACAGCAATTGAGTCTGTTATATCCCCTCGGTTATTGAGTCTCCAATAAATATAACAATCAGCGCATTCGTCACTTTTATCAAAAGTTTTTATATAGTGATTTTTATTAATGAAGTCATAAAAAAAATCTTTTAGAGGAGGATAATCATCATGGTCATCAAATAGTTTTTTCATTTCATGATTTTCAGAAGCAAGTGATGCTTCCGATATACTTTTATATGAAGTAACTTCCTCCGGCAAAGATAATTTGGATATGTATATAAGAATTGGCTTTTTAGAGACCTTGTAAACAATGACCACTAGCACAACCAATATAACTATTTTTATTATGTTACTTAATTGCATTATTTTTAATGAAGGGGAATTTATTAAACTACAAAAGACTTAAACCTCGCTTAGAAAATCATTAAGCACTTTTAAATGTTCGGTTTTTAAGTCGGTATCACCAATCGTGTTCTCTGAAAAATTCGTATTAAAGAATGGTAGTGAAAAAGTATCAACCACCACGGCACCAAAACGTGGTAGTAAATTTTTTACTGTGGTTAAAGCTCCTTGTCCGCCCCGCTCTCCGCCTGAAGTGCTCATTAATAATACTTTTTTATTGTCCAGGAACTTTCTGTCTAGCCTTGACAGCCAGTCAATAAGATTCTTAAAGTATGCCGAAGGGTTACTGTTATGCTCATTAACCGATATGATTATACCGGATGCCTTCTTAATATCTTCATGCAATTCTATTAATGAGTTCTTAAAGCCATCATTCTTTTCAGCATCAATACTGTACATAGGAAAAGGCATGTCTGACATTTTTAAAAGCTGAATATCAAAATTCTTGATTTGTGACGTAGTATATTTTACTAATTCATAATTGATTGAAGTGGAAGAATTACTCCCTGCGAATGCTAAAATAGTTTTCATTAAATACTTAGTTAATAATAATTAAATATACCACCAAAAAACTATATATTAAGTGAATACTCATAGCAAATTATTATTTTTGAAGAGTAAATAAAACTAAAGCTGTTTCAATGCAAAATTCTGAATCTTTTACGATTAAAAGCGATTTTCTAAAAGTTAGAATCACTAAAAAAGGTGCTGAGATTTGCAGCATTCAAAATAAAGGAGGTGATGAATATATGTGGAATGCCAATCCGGATATATGGAACAGCTATGCACCGGTTCTTTTTCCTGTGATTGGTGCATTAAAAAATGGAAAATATACTTTTGAAGGTAAAGAATATTCCATTCCTAAACATGGATTTATCAGGAACAATGAAAAACTCAACATTGCGTATCATTCTGATAACTCTATTACATTCCAATATAAATATTCTGAAGAAACACTGAAAATTTATCCTTTTAAATTTGAATTTAACATCACTTTTTCTGTCGATGGCCCGGTTATTACAATAAACCATAAAATCGTCAACCATGGTGATAGTATTATGTATTTTTCCTTAGGTGGGCACCCGGCTTTTAAATGTCCGCTAACCGGTTATGAAAATTATGATGATTATTTTTTAAAATTTGAAGAAAAAGAAAATTGTAACACCTATCTATTAAATGATGAGGGTCTTTTAAGTAGAGAAACCCGGCCTCTTTTAAGCAAATCTGACTCTCTTTTTCTAGAACACTCCCTATTTAATAATGATGCACTCATTTTAAAAGATTTGAAATCCAGGTCGGTAAGTTTTAATCATAAAACCAAAGGGCCAGTTTTATCTGTCGATTTCAGAGATTTTGAATATTTAGGTATTTGGGCCAAACCCGATGGGGATTTTATTTGTATTGAACCCTGGTTAGGAGTAACCGACAATGAAAATACAGACTCAAATTTAAAAACCAAAGAAGGGATTTTATCCCTAAATCCAAATTCAGATTTTCAAGCTTCATTCAGCATTACAATACACTAGATAAGAAATCTATTTAAAAAAAATATACCTCTGAATTAAATTATTTAACTGACAGCTAACTCTTTTATTCACCCATGGCCGCAGTAACTGCTGCTGAAAGGCGTTTGTAGGTACCATTTTCTAAACGGTCGCGTATAATAGAAAAAGCTTCAAGTGTTTCTTCAATATCCTGCATAGTATGTCTTGATGTTGGGATCATTCTTAAAAGTATTAATCCTTTAGGGATCACAGGATAAACCACAATAGAACAGAACACACCATAATTTTCACGTAGATCTTTTACCAAAGCCATTGCCTCCGGAATACTTCCCTGAAGATAAACAGGAGTTACACAAGTTTGTGTAGTACCAATATCAAATCCTCTGTTTTTTAATCCATTCTGAAGTGCATTTACATTCTCCCAAAGTTTATTTTTAAGTTCCGGCATGCTCCTCAACATATCCAAACGTTTTAAAGCTCCTGCTACTATAGGCATAGGTAAAGATTTAGCAAACATTTGTGATCGTAAGTTATATTTTAAGTACTGGATAATGTCCTTGTCTCCTGCTATAAAAGCCCCTATACTTGCCATTGATTTTGCAAAGGTGCCGAAATAAATATCAATCTGATCCTGAACCCCTTGCTCCTCTCCTGCTCCTGCTCCGGTTTTTCCAAGGGTTCCGAATCCATGAGCATCATCTACAAATAACCGAAAGTCATATTTTTTCTTTAAATCTACAATTTCTTTTAATTTTCCCTGCTCACCTCTCATTCCAAAAACACCTTCCGTAATGACTAAAATACCACCACCGGTGAGATCAGCCATTTTTGTGGCACGCTCAAGGTTTTTTTCAAGGCTTTCTACGTCATTGTGTTTATAGGTAAACCGTTTGCCCATATGTAATCTAACACCATCAATAATACATGCATGAGCATCAACATCATACACAATTACGTCATTTTTATTTACCAGGGCATCAATAGTTGAAACCATTCCCTGATACCCGAAATTCAATAAATAAGCTGATTCTTTATCCACAAATTCGGCTAACTCTCTTTCCAGTTGTTCGTGCATATCTGTATGTCCGCTCATCATCCGGGCACCCATGGGGTAAGCCATTCCATATTCTTTAGCTGCATCAGCATCGGCCTTACGAACTTCAGGGTGATTTCCTAATCCTAAATAATCATTTATACTCCATACAATGACCTCTTTCCCATTAAACTTCATGCGGTTTCCCAGTTCTCCTTCTAGTTTAGGAAATATAAAATAACCTTCAGCCTGGGAAGCCCATTTACCTAAAGGGCCTTTGTTTTCAATAATTCTAGCAAATACATCTTTCATTTAAAACTGTCTTAAATATTAACTAAACGTTAATTTCAGTTAGCACGCAAAAATAACCAAATTTAATTATGTATCATAAAATTATTCGGGGCAATTCTAAAACAATTAAACAAAAAAAATCCCCAAATAAAGCTTTGGGGATTCAGTTTAACATAAATAATATGCTAATTATTTTATATATTCTATTCTTCTTTCTTCTTCTGAATTAATACTATCAAAGAACCCTTGGTTACTCATCCAGTCATCACTATAGATTTTACTCATATACCTTGAGCCGTGATCTGGGAAAATCATGATCACTTTACTGTCTTTATTAAATTCTCCTGAAATTGATAATTGTTTTACTGCCTGCATTACAGCACCACTGGTATAACCTACAAAAATACCCTCAGTTTTAGATACCTCTCTTGCAGTGTGTGCACTCTCTTCATCGGTTACTTTTACAAAGTCGTCAATAATATCAAAGTCTGTTGCCGTAGGGATAAGATTTTTACCTAAACCTTCGATCCTGTACGGATATATCTCTTCTGCATCAAATTCACGTGTTTCATGATATTTTTTTAATACAGAGCCGTAAGCATCAACTCCTATAATTCTTATATTAGGATTCTTTTCCTTTAAATACCTGGCAGTTCCTGAAATAGTACCTCCTGTGCCACTACAGGCAATGAAGTGCGTAAGTTGGCCGGCTGTTTGTTCCCATATTTCGGGTCCGGTGGTTTTGTAGTGAGCATCAATATTTAATTCGTTAAAATATTGATTAATATATATGGATCCTTTAATTTCTTCATGTAGACTTTTAGCAACCTGGTAGTATGACCTGGGATCATCTGCACTGACATGGGCGGGACAAACATATACTTTGGCCCCCATGGAACGTAACATATCTATCTTATCTTTTGATGATTTAGAACTAACTGCCAAAACACATTCATATCCTTTTATAATACTTACCATAGCAATGCTGAAGCCCGTATTACCTGAAGTGGTTTCAATAATGGTATCACCTGGTTTAAGAATGCCCCGCTTTTCAGCCTCTTCAATAATGTAAAGAGCAATACGGTCCTTTGTTGAATGTCCCGGGTTAAAAGCCTCTACCTTTGCATAAAAATCTCCTTCATATTTTTCCGTTATTCTATTTAATTTTATAAGAGGGGTTTGCCCAATAAGTTCTAATATGTTCTCGTAAGCTTTAATTTTTTGTTCCATACAAATAGTTGGGTTAGGTACAAAACGGTTTTAAATAAATTCAAAACCTTACAAATTTAATGTATTTTTTTTAATTGAGCTTCAATTCTTAATTAAATGCTCCAAACCCTCAATATTTCTGGGTTTAACAAGGTTATTTAACTTAAATTATTCATTAATACCTTCTAAATCTAATAGAAAAGCATAATCTTCGGCAACCTCTTTCAGCGCTTCAAATCTGCCTGATGCACCTCCATGTCCGGCATCCATATTGGTGTGTAAAAGTAATATATTTTTATCAGTTTTAAGTTCTCTCAATTTTGCTACCCACTTTGCCGGCTCCCAATATTGAACCTGTGAGTCATGTAACCCTGTTGTTACTAATATATTAGGATAATCTTGTGTTATAACGTTATCATACGGAGAATATGATTTTATATAGTCATAAATTTTTTTTTCATTGGGATTTCCCCATTCATCATACTCACCTGTTGTTAATGGTATAGAATCATCTAACATGGTGGTAAGTACATCAACAAAAGGTACTGATAATACTGCTCCGTTATATAATTCAGGGGCCATATTTATTACTGCCCCTACTAATAACCCTCCGGCCGATCCGCCCATGGCATATAAATGTTTCGATGATGTGTATTTTTGGTTTATCAAAAATTTTGAACAATCTATAAAGTCTGTAAATGTATTCATTTTCCTTAAGATTTTTCCCTCTTCATACCATTTTCTTCCTAAATACTCCCCTCCCCTTACATGTGCTATTGCATAAATAAAACCTCTATCCAGTAAACTTAGACGCACTGTTGAAAAATATGGATCTACCGTTGAACCATACGAACCATAACCGTATAGTAGTAGAGGATTCTGTCCATTTTTTTTAATATTCTTATGATACACAAGGGACATAGGGATTTTAGCCCCATCCTTTGCTGTGGCCCATATCCTTTCTGAAACGTAATTATTTTTGTCGAATTTTCCTCCCAGTACTTCCTGTTCTTTTTTTATTTCCTTTTCACGGGTTAACATATTAAAATCAATAATAGAACTGGGAGTGGTTAAAGAATTGTAACCATATCTTAAAATATCAGTATCAAAATCTATATTAATAGATGTATAAGCCGTGTAAGTCTCATTTTCAAAAGGCAAATAGTAATCGTCTTTGCCATCCCAACGCTTAATCCGTATCTGATTTAATCCGTTGCTCCGTTCACTTACAACCAAATAATCTTTAAAAATATCTATATCCTCTAATAGTACATCTTCCCTATGCGCTATTACTTCTGTCCAGTTCTTCCTCCCTGTCATATCTTCAGGAGTTTTCATTAATTTAAAATTAGAGGCGTCATCTGCATTTGTTAAGACATAAAATGAATCGTTATAATGAGAAATACCATATTCTAAACCCCTTTCTCTGGGATGAAAAACTTTTAATGCACTCTCCGGTTTATCGGCAGGAATAAAACTATACTCTGAGGTTAATGTACTGTGAGAACCAAAGATGATATATTTTTTTGACTTGGATTTATACACAAAAGCATTAAAAGTGTCATCTTTCTCTTCATACACGAGTTTATCATCGGCTACATTAGTTCCTAAAATATGCTTATATATTTTATCTGACCTCAGGGTTTGTTCGTCTCTTCGGGTATAAAATAATGTTTTATTATCATTAGCCCACGTACTGCTGCCGGTTGTATTGTCAATCTTAACAGGCAAAATTTCTCCTGTTTCGAGATTTTTAATGTAAAGCTGGTAGGTTCGTCTGCCTAAAGTATCTGTGCCAAAAGCTGCCAGCTTATTGTTCTGGCTGATACTTATGCCTTTTAAATTAAAATATGTATGCCCCTCAGCCATTTGATTACAATCAAACAGAATTTCTTCGGGAGCTTCTAAAGACTCTTTCTTCCTGGAGTAAATGGGATAATCTTTCCCTTCTTCATATCTTGTTATATACCAATACCCGTTAAATCTATAAGGCACAGACTCATCTGCTTCTTTAATCCTGCTCTTCATTTCCTCAAAGAGATCTTTCTGGAATTTTTTAGTATGGGACGTTACTTTATCTGTATAATCGTTTTCCTGTTCTAAATAATTAATAACCTTAGGGTTTTCCCTTTCATTTAACCAATAATAATTATCTATTCTTACATCATCATGCTTTTCTAACGTAACCGGTATTTTATCCGCTTTTGGTGGGGTAATTGAATTATCCATATTTATTTTTAATCCTTTTTCTTTACAGGAAGCCGCAAAAATAAAACTAATTAAGATTAGAGAAAATTTCTTGGTCATTAAATAAAGATATTTGATTTACAATTTAGTAATTTTGTTTATATCAGAAACTAAATTATATAATTATGTTTGGAGATTTAATGGGAATGATGGGTAAACTAAAAGAAACCCAGCAAAAAATAGAAGAAACAAAAAACAGGCTTAACTCAGTAATTGTTGAAGAAAGCAGTAACAACAATTTAATAAAAGCTTCAATGACGGCTAACAGGGAATTAAAGTCGTTGGAAATTGATGAGTCTTTGTTAAATGATAAAGAAGAACTTGAAGATTACCTGATTATTACTATCAATAACTTAATTAATAAAGCAACAAGCGTTAATGAAGCAGAAATAGGTGCTGTAGCGAAAGAAGGTATGCCCGACATTCCCGGATTGGATATGTTTAAATAAATAGCGTATTCTTTACTTAAATCGTATCTTTACATAAAGACTAAATACAATATAATATGTTTGAAATATTCCAAAGTGACAAAAACAGCAAATTTTATTTTAATTTAAAAGCCAATAACGGACAAATAATCCTTGCCAGTCAAGCTTATGAAAGTAAAGCAGGGGCTAATACCGGGATTGCTTCAGTAAGGGAAAACTCAACTGACGACAGTAAGTTTGAAAGAAAAACTGCCTCTAATGGTAAATTTCATTTCGTTTTGAAATCCGGAAACGGACAAGTAATTGGTACCAGTCAAATGTATGCTTCTGAGGCTGGCATGGAAAATGGAATAGAATCTGTGAGAGCCCATGCTCCTAGTGCTTCGGTTAAATAAGTTACAAATAAATATGCTAAGTTTTTACTAAACTTTTAAATCTTTAAGTATAGTTAAAAACCTGTCATGCATTTCACCGGTATAGCCTAAATGGGTTACAATGGATCAAGTACAAAAGTTGTGTGTGAAATTTAAAATAGAATTCAGATTTTTGTAAAAAAAAGAGATTTGAACAACTATCTAGACCTACTCAAACTTATTCTCCCTGAATTTCTGATCAATCATTTTGATCTGGTAAAGAATACTAAGAATGGAGAAGTCATGCATCTTTATTTTGAAGAGCGTAATGTAACACCAAAAGAAGAATCTACCCGACAATTAATCGCTCACGGATTTCACAAAGAGGTCACTATTCAGGATTTTCCACTTCGTGGAAACACAGTGTATTTACACGTAAAACGACGTAGGTGGTTAGATAAAAACACTAAAGAAGTTGTACAGCGAGATTGGAACTTAGTTGCACAGGGAACACGGATGACCACCGAGTTTGCTGCTTTTTTAAAAGAAATTAGTCGATACTAAAACTTCTGACTGCCATACCATA
>CALGUD010000149.1 GCA_937901915.1 uncultured Flavobacteriaceae bacterium | reverse complement strand
TCATGCCTTATGTGGATAAAATGTTTGACCTCTTTAATAAAACCTATTCAAAACTTTCTTCCTTTACAGAGATTTCGGATGTTCAGAAAGCATATTTCAAGAAAAAGTACATAAGCTTTATCAACCCGGAATACATCAAGTATGTAGAAGATAAAGACCAGAATTTGGTAGCTTTTAGTATTGTAATGCCCTCATTCTCCAAAGCATTACAAAAAGCAAAGGGTACATTATTCCCTTTCGGATTTATTCATTTACTTAAAGCAAAAAAAAGTAAAGATGTTTTGTTTTATTTGATTGGTGTACACCCTGATTATCAGAATAAAGGCGTAACAGCAATCATTTTTAATGAGTACTACCATACTTTTAAAAAAAATAAGATAGAAAACTGTATAAGAACACCCGAATTGGCCAATAATATGGCTGTACAGAATCTATGGAAGCATTTTGACCCTGTAGTTTATAAAAAAAGAAATACGTATATAAAAGATCTTAAAGAAGGGGTTTCCTAGAAGTTGGATTCCTGGTGTCCGATGACCGATGTTGAAATAAGAAATGAGCTAAATGGTGACATAAGGTCACGGATGTAAAGAGACTTAAGACAGAAGATGTTGGGACTAATAGAAAATGGATATAGAGAAAAATAACTTATATTAAAAAGCTCCTTCCCCTAGCCAGGGGAAGGTGGCATCCCGTTTAGGGATGACGGAAGGGGTTGAACTATTTATTTCCTTATTTTATAAATTGGCTTTAAGTGGTCATTCTATTCAGGGGAACCAGACAAATTATTAACAACCACAGGTTACTGAAAGTTAGGGACAACAAGTCCCAATCACCAACAGAAGAACCCAATAACCAAAAAAATCGCCTAAAAATAATTTTCCAGACGATTTTTGATTATTTTTTTAATTATTCCATCCACTATACGTGCAATGCTCTTTTATCAGTAGCATCCAACGCTGCTTCTTTTACAGCTTCAGCATAGGTTGGGTGTGCATGGCTCATCCGGGCAATATCTTCTGCCGAGGCGCGGAATTCCATGGCGGTAACGGCTTCGGCAATTAAATCGGCTACACGGGCTCCTATCATATGTACTCCCAGTACTTCATCGGTTTCCGCATCGGCAAGTATTTTTACAAAACCATCTGTGTCCATACTGGCTCTTGCCCTTCCCAAAGCCCTCATAGGGAATTGTCCTGTTTTATACTTTACACCGGATTCTTTTAACTCTTCTTCGGTTTTTCCAACTGCTGCAACTTCAGGCCAAGTATAAACAACCCCTGGAATTAAATTATAGTCAATATGAGGTTTTTGTCCAGCCAGGATTTCGGCAACCATTACACCTTCTTCTTCAGCTTTATGAGCCAACATAGCACCTCTTACTACGTCACCTATTGCATATACATTAGAAACATTAGTTTGTAAATGATCATCTACTTCAACCTGCCCCCTATCTGTTAATTTCACGCCGGCTTTATCGGCATTTAAACCATCTGTATATGGCCTTCTACCAACTGAAACCAGGCAATAATCACCTTCAAAAGAAATTTCATTGCCCTTTTTATCATCAGCCTTTACAGTTACTGTTTTTCCTTTTCGGGTAACTTCTTTTACTTTGTGGCTGGTATAGAATTTAAATCCTTGTTTTTTTAGTACTTTGGTCAATTCTTTTGACAAAGCTCCATCCATTCCCGGAATTATTCTGTCCATATACTCCACAACGGAAACTTCTGCGCCTAAGCGTTTATATACCTGGCCTAATTCTAATCCTATAACCCCTCCTCCAATAATAACCAGATGTTTTGGTATCCCTTTAAGCGTTAAAGCTTCAGTAGAGGTAATTATTCTTTCTTTGTCAATTTTTATAAACGGCAAGGAAGATGGTTTAGATCCTGTGGCAATAATTATATTCTTTGCTTCAATTTTTTCAATTTTACCATTGTTTTTCATTACTTCAATATGAGTTGCATCTGCAAAACTTCCTAGACCTTCATACACGTCAATCTTATTTTTGCTCATTAAAAAAGTAATACCGCTTGTAGTCTGGTCTACAACAGCCTGCTTACGCTCTATCATCTTCTTTAAATTCACTTTTACTTCACCCGGAATTTCAATTCCGTGCTCTTCAAAATGCCTAACAGCATCATCATAGTGATGAGAAGAATCCAGAAGCGCCTTGGATGGTATACATCCTACATTAAGGCAAGTACCTCCGAGCGTTGAATATTTTTCAATAATTGCGGTTTTCATTCCGAGTTGGGCACAACGAATTGCCGCTACATACCCTCCCGGACCAGAGCCAATTATGGCAACATCATATTGATTCATAAAAGATATTTTGAGATCTGTTTTTTAATTTAAAGTACAAAAGTACAAATGTTTTAGCAGATAAATTAGACTGCTTTTTAATGGATTTGTTAGTTTTTTTATAATGTAGATTTCCACAGTGAAGATTATCAGCCAAAAGTGGGTATAAAAAATTAAGCCCGAAAAAATATTTTCGGGCTTAATACAAAATTGCCTTTCATTAAAATGATATTAAACAACTAATTTAATTCTGACAAGCACAATTTTAATTAGGGCAAAAAAAGTTCATCAAACAAATCCTTGTAATAAATATTAATTTATTTTTGTTAATTGTGATAATCAAACAGAAGAAAAGTAGGTATCAGTTCCGTGTTTCATTATTACATCGATAAAAGTACACATTTTATCGATTAAATGCAAATTTTAACACAATTTTAACATTCAAGCCTAAAACATTTACTTTAAAACCGTAACGTAAAGCACTATGCAAAATAGCAAAATAGCCGAAAACAAAGAGCTTTCACTCCTGGAAGCTTTTATACCCGTTTTTTTTTTAATAGGCATGCTGGCGTACAACATATTTTTTAAAGACGGTGTTTGGCTGGGTGATTACTCTAATCAATATATATTATTACTGGCGGGTGCTATTGGTGCAGTAGTAGGTTTTTCTAATAGGGCATCAATAAAGACCATGATTACTGAAATCTGGCATAATCTTAAGAGCGTTTTTATACCTATTATAATATTGTTGCTGGTAGGCGCCTTAGCAGGAACATGGCTTGTAAGTGGTATAATTCCGGCTATGGTTTATTATGGCTTACAAATATTAAATCCAACTATATTTCTACCTGCTTCAGTAGTAATAGCGGCTATAATCTCAGTTGCCACCGGCAGTTCCTGGACAACCTCGGCAACTGTGGGAATTGCATTGGTAGGAATAGGAACAGCATTGGGGATATCTTCCGGGATGATTGCAGGGGCTGTAATATCCGGAGCCTATTTTGGAGATAAGATGTCACCCTTGAGTGATACAACAAATTTAGCCCCCGCTATGGCTGGTACTGATTTGTTTACCCATATTAAGTATATGGCTCTTACTACTGTACCAACCATTATAGTTACACTTATAATATTCAGTATTTTAAGTGTAACTAACGAAACCAGTGGAAGTGCCGATATCAGTAATATGTTACAAACAATAAAAACTACTTTTAATATATCTCCTTACTTATTCATTGTTCCACTGGCAGTGATCGGTTTAATCTTATTAAAAACTAAACCTCTTATCGCTTTAACTACCGGTGTGGTATTAGCAATAATTTTTGCATTATTATTTCAGTCTGAAATCTTAATTAATTTATCGGACTCTAAATTCACTTCTATTTTGAGATCTGTTTTTTCAGACACACAAATTAGCACAGAAGATGAAAAATTAACCGAATTATTTGCCGCAGGTGGTATGATAGGTATGTTATGGACTATCCTGCTTATTATCTCTGCTATGATTTTTGGTGGCATTATGGATGGTATTGGTGCACTGGCCAAAATTACCGGTTCACTACTAAAATTAGCCACTAGTATTTTTGGGTTATTTGCAAGTACGGTAGTGAGTTGTTTGGGATTAAACCTAATAGCAAGTGACCAATATTTAGCCATTGTTATACCAGGGAAAATGTTTAAAAAAGCATATGAAGATAAAAACCTGGCTCCAGAAAATTTAAGCCGCACGTTGGAAGACTCAGGAACTGTTACCTCCGTCCTGGTTCCCTGGAACACTTGTGGTGCTTATCAAAGTAGTGTTTTAGGTGTCGATACTGTTACTTATATTGGCTATGCTTTTTTTAACTACTTGAGCCCATTTACCACCCTGTTATTTGCTGCTTTTCATATTAAAATTAAACAGTTAAGACAAAAAGGTACAACGACATAATTCCCCACGATACTTAAAAGTTATTACTATTCATTTTTTTATTAATTTTAGGAAAATTATACGTGGAAACTGTGTCTATAATAAACTGAAAGTAAGAATACAAACAGAAAAGTTGCCTCATTAAAAACCATTCAATTAAATCAAATGCCTTAAAGTGTATGGATTTAACTATTTTTGAAATTAATAAAGCTGCCTGAATTCTGAATTTTAAAATATACAAGGGGGGTTTTATAGTTTTAGAATAAAATTTTTGTTCTAAAAATGAATAGCATACTAACCAAAAATATTTAACAATATGACAACAATTATTATTATAGCTGTAGTCCTGATCATTGGCCTGTATTTAATGCTGGTCTTCAACAAACTTGTACGGCTTAAAAACATGATGCAGGAAGGATGGAGCGGTATAGATGTTCAACTCAAAAAAAGATATGACCTTATTCCTAATCTTGTAAATACGATAAAAGGCTATGCAACACACGAAAAAGAAGTTTTTGAAAACGTAGCTGCTATGCGCAGTGTCGGTATTAATGCTAAAACCGTTAAAGAACAGGAAAATGCTGAAAACATGATTAGCCAGGCTCTTGGAAAGCTTTTTGCTGTAGCGGAAAATTATCCTGAACTAAAAGCAAACACTAATTTTCTTGATCTGCAGAGCCAGCTAAAACAGGTTGAAAATGATATCGAGATGGCACGCAGGTACTACAACGGCACTGTCAGGGAAAATAATATTCTCATAGAATCTTTCCCCAGTAATATTGTAGCAAATATGTTTGCTTTTCAAAAAGGTGAATTTTTTGAATTGGAAAACGATCAGGAAAGAATTAACCCGCAAGTACAATTTTAAGTTAACTACCAATAACATTATTAAAAATTGTTTTTTTGAATATTTATAAATCATCATGAAAAATTATCTTTTCCTGTTTTTATCATTGTTGCTAAGTTTTAATGTATTTGCGGCTGAAGAAATCCTCAATTACCATAGTGAAATATATGTGAATGAAGACCGGAGTATTACCGTAACTGAAACCATTGTGGTTAATGCTGAAGGTCGTCAGATACAGAGAGGTATTTTCAGGGATATAATTACAACTTCAGAGAATGAAAAAGGAAGACGTATAAAGTACAAGCTAAAAGTCCTTGAAGTGTTAAAGGACGGTCTTCCTGAAAAACATGAAGTTTCTAATATCAAGTACGGTGAGCGGATTCGGATAGGAAATGCAGATATTATTCTCACCCCGGGACAATACACATATACAATTAAATATAAAATTGAAAACCAGGTACGGTTTTTTAAAACGTATGATGAGATTTACTGGAATGTAACAGGTAACGGATGGGGTTTTGTGATTAAGAGGGCAAGCGCTACAGTTAACTTACCTGAGAATGCAACAATTATTCAACATAAAGGCTATAGTGGTGGGTACAGCGAGACCGGATGTGCCTGTGCTAATTTACAGCAAAGCGATAATTCTGTGAGTTATAGAATGACGCAGCCTTTATATCCACAACAAGGTTTTACCTTAGCTGTAGGTTGGGACAAAGGTGTTATAATACCTCCTACTGAAGCAGAAATCAGGAGGCAGGAGCTTATGACTCATTTGCCTCTCTTTTCAGGGATAGCAGGTGTTCTTCTTGTTCTATTATATTACCTGTTTGCCTGGGTGAGGGTTGGCCGGGATCCTGCCAAGGGAAATATTATTCCCAGGTTTGAACCGCCTAACGGTTTTACCCCCGCAGCTGCCCGGTTTGTACAACAAATGGGATTTGACAAAAAAGCCTTTACAGCTTCCATTGTTAATATGGCAGTAAAGGGGTTTCTCTCCATAGAACAAACAGGTAAATCCAAATCTTATAAATTAGTCAAACAAACTGAGGACTACAGTAAGCTTTCAAAAGGAGAGAAAAGAATAGCCGGTGAATTATTTAAGAGTTCTGATACGTTCTCTGTAAAACAATCAAATCACAGTAGCTTAACATCCGCTATTAATCTTCTTCACAATCAGCTAAAAGCTGACTTTATGAAAATGAATTTTAAAAAAAATGTGGGCTGGCTTGTTCCTGGGATAATATTGAGTATTGCGGTGGGTATAATGATGATTATAATGAATGTTAATGATGAAGCTGTCCTCATTAGCTTCGCCATTAGCTTCTTTTCATTAATGTTCATACTCCCTCTTATGATTGGTTTTTATCAGGGAGCTAAAAATTCTACCAATGTCATGAAATATATATTTAATATACTTTTTATTGCCATACCAATAGGAGTAATAATTATTGCATATATGTTCATTATGGAGTTTGACAGTGAATTGCATTTCTTTTTTCGCATAGCCCCGTTCTTTCTCATTATGGCCTCTCTGGTTGTCGTTAATGTGCTATTCTTTTATCTTATTAAAGCACCTACAGTATACGGACGAAAGAGAATGGATGAAATTGAAGGGTTAAAAATGTTCATGGAAGTGGCCGAAAAACACCGTCTTAATATGCTAAATCCTCCTGAAATGACTCCCCAATTGTTTGAAAGGCTCCTCCCCTATGCGATTGCCTTAAATGTAGAAAACGAATGGGGCAAACAGTTTAACAGTATTCTTGAAGAGGCCATACAAAATAATGAATATGAACCTAGATGGTACCGTGGAGGCACCGGAACTGTTTTCCAGGCTCATTTACTAGCTTCAACTTTAGGATCCAGTTTTTCATCATCTATTTCATCTTCTTCGGTTTCACCTCAAAGCAGTAGCTCATCCGGAAGTGGTGGGGGTGGGTTTTCCGGCGGAGGCGGCGGAGGCGGAGGCGGCGGAGGTTGGTAAAACTATTTTCTTTTTTTATAAATTTAATTTATGATAAATCAAATTCGCTATTTGTTTTATCTATTCTTCGATAAAAATTAAAAATGCCGTTTTTCTTGTAACTTATCAACATTGTTTATTTTTGTAATAGAAAATAATAACCATATAAAAATTATAAAATCATGGCTATAGTAGGAAAAAAATTTCCAAATTTAGATGTAAATGCAATGAATGAAATGGGTGATACTTTTAAAATTAACATTTTAGAAGAAGCTGTTAATAATAAAAAGAAAGTATTGCTTTTTTGGTACCCTAAGGATTTTACATTTGTTTGTCCAACCGAATTACATGCCTTTCAGGAAGCCCTGGGAGAATTTGAAAAAAGGAATACAATTGTAGTCGGGGCATCATGTGATACTGCCGAAGTACACTTTGCCTGGTTAAATACTTCAAAAGACAATGGAGGCATAGAAGGAGTTACGTATCCTATATTGGCAGACAGCAATCGGAATTTAGCTAATTCTTTAGGTATTTTAGATATTTCTAACGAAAGGTTTGATGATGAAAGTGGTGTATTTTTATGTGACGGCGATAATGTAACCTACAGGGCTACTTATTTGATTGATGAAGAAGGAACTGTTTTTCATGAAGGTATTAATCACATGCCTCTGGGTAGAAACGTAAAAGAGTTTTTGAGATTAATAGATGCTTATACACACGTTCAGGAAAAAGGAGAAGTATGCCCTGCAAACTGGGAAGAAGGTAAAGAAGCTATGTCCGCTACCAGAGATAGTGTTGCGTCTTATTTAAGCCACAACTAAATTTTAAATAAAAAGAATTAATATTGAGTATAGAGTAGTTAATTTATGAGTTATAACTATTAAACAAATAACTCAATAACATAATAACTCAATAACATAATAACTTAATAACCCAATTAACTTAAATAAGAGATATGTTGCAAGAATTGGAAAGTGATAACCTGGAACAGGTTATATCTGAAAATGATAATGTGGTGGTTCAGTATTCTGCTACTTGGTGTGGTAATTGCCGTATTATGAAACCTAAATTAAAAAAATTTTCGGAAGAATTCAGTAATGTAAAATTTCTGATTGTTGATGCGGAAAAATTTCCGGAATCAAGAAAATTAGCCAAGGTTGATAATTTACCGACATTTGCTGCTTTTAAAAATGGAAAAATTACCAATCAGGTGCAAACTAATAAAACTGACGTATTAAAATCATTTTTAGATGAAGCTGCCAGTAATTAAACACTTATCGAACTTTATTCAGGAAAATGACCAGGATTTCGTCCTTGAAACGATTGAAACACTTGAAGCATTAACTGAACTGTCATCATTAAAAGATGAGGAACTTGATGTTATCGGAGAACTGATATCCAATATGTATGGCGCAGTCGAAGTAGATAAAATGATAAAAGAAGGCATGTCTCAAAAAGAAGCATTAAATGCCTTTATGGCTCGTGTAGTAGGGTCGATAGATTCTTAAATACGGAGTATATAAAAATATCCTCTTTCTTAAAATATAAATTAAGAAAGAGGATTTCTTTTTCAAATAAGGTTTTAATTTTAATAATAAGTAAATATCTTTAAGCAAACTAATTTAAATTATAAAAAAATGGCAACAGTAACACTCAAAGGAAACGAAATACATACAGCAGGCCAACTTCCGGCTAAAGGATCAAAAGCGCCCGCTTTTTCATTAGTAAAAACTGATCTTTCATATGCTTCTCTGGAAGATTTTAAGGGATCTAAAGTTGTTCTTAATATTTTTCCAAGTATAGATACAGGAACTTGTGCTACCAGTGTGAGGGAATTCAACAAAGAAGCAACCAACCTGAAAAATACACAGGTTTTATGTATTTCAAGAGACTTACCTTTTGCGCTGGCAAGATTTTGTGGTGCCGAAGGACTGGAAAATGTAACTACATTGTCTGATTTCAGGGAACGGAATTTTGGCAAAGATTATGGTGTGGAGTTTACAGACGGCCCATTAAAAGGTTTATTAAGCAGGTCTGTTGTAGTTTTAGATGAAAATGGAACAGTTAAATACACCGAACAGGTTTCTGAAACCTCAGATGAACCGGATTATAAAGCGGCTCTAAAAGCTTTATCAGAATAAGCCAATGATCAAATTCATTATTGACAGGATAAAAAGCATTGGATATGCTTCAAAAGGAGCTTATATTCTTCTTACTACAGAAGCTAGCATAAAAATCCAGTTTTTTATTGGTATTGTAGTTACAATTGCAGGGTTTTATTTTGAAATTTCACAAACTGAATGGATATTACAAATACTAACTATTGCTGCAATAATGAGTATTGAAGCTGTAAATACTGCCATAGAAGAAATAGCCGACTTTATTCATCCGGAACACCACAAAAAAATAGGATTGATAAAGGATATTTCTGCCGGGGCAGTATTTATCATTGCTGTGGGTGCAATTATTATTGGAGGAATTATTTATCTTCCTAAGATATTTTAAAAATATAAATCAAAACTATACGTTTGTAATTAGTACTTTTGCTTTAAACCTAACAATGCTGATGGCTGTAAAGAAGAAAACAAAAAAAACATCCTCTTCAACGAAAAAGCTCTCTACCACAAAAAACTTTAAAAAACAAAAGATTATTTTTGGTAGTCTGCTCATACTATTGAGCATTGCATTATTTATAGCTTTTATTTCATTTTTTTATACCTGGAAAACAGATCACTCTCAACTTTCAGAATTTGCAAACAGGTCTGTAGAAACTAAGAACTGGTTAAGCAAGTTTGGTGCTTCAGTAAGCAATTTATTTATTTACAAAGGATTTGGAATTGCTTCTTTCATATTTGCTGTTTTATTATTTATTACGGGCCTTTTTTATGTGCTCAACATTCAAAAGAAAAAACTTATCAACCGATGGTTCTGGGGTTCACTTATTGCCATTTGGCTGTCCGTTTTATTAGCATTTGTAGCTTCGGAAAAGCCTTTTTTAGGAGGCACTATAGGTTATGAACTCAATGATTTTTTACAGGATTATATAGGCAAAATAGGCGTTGCTTTATTATTGATCTTTATCCTTATAGTGTACCTGGTTGCCAGATTAGGCATAACTCCTGATATAGCATTAAATTATTTTAAATCGCAAAACAGTGAATTGTCCGAAGAACTTCAAAAAGTTTCAGAGGAGAATAAAGCTTCAGAGGAGTTAACTTCATTTGACCTTACTCCCGGGAATGATGGCCCTACTGTAGCAAATTATAAAGTAGATAAAACTTCAGATGTTGATATTGAAAATTCTTTTGAAGTTAAAATAGCAAATGACGAAGAAATAATACAACCAACAAAAGTTGACGATGATGATTTAAAGATTGAAGTCAAAAAACTTGAAAAAGAAAAAGAAGTAGACGATAATTTATCAGACAAACTTGTTAAAGAGTTTGGAGAGTTTGACCCCAAATTAGAATTAAGCAACTATAAATTTCCTTCACTCGATCTCTTAAGCGATCATGGCAGTGGAGGAAGCATAACCATTAACCAGGAAGAACTGGAGGAAAATAAGAATAAAATAGTTGAAACCCTCAAAAATTACAAAATAGGCATTGCTCAGATTAAGGCGACTATCGGGCCTACTGTAACGCTTTATGAAATTGTTCCGGAGGCCGGCATCAGGATTTCCAAAATAAAGAATCTAGAAGATGACATCGCTTTGTCCCTTTCGGCTTTAGGGATACGCATCATAGCTCCTATTCCCGGCAAAGGAACCATAGGTATTGAAGTGCCTAATAAAAACCCGACTGTTGTTTCTATGCGTTCGGTCATTGCTTCATCCAAATTTCAGAATGCTGAAATGCAACTGCCTATTGCCTTTGGAAAAACGATCAGTAATGAAACTTTTGTAGTAGACCTTGCTAAAATGCCCCACTTGCTTATGGCTGGAGCAACCGGTCAGGGTAAATCTGTTGGGTTAAACGCAATTCTCACCTCTTTACTTTACAAAAAGCATCCTGCGGAGGTTAAGTTTGTATTGGTAGATCCTAAAAAGGTTGAACTAACTTTATTCAATAAAATCGAAAGACATTATCTTGCCAAGCTACCGGATACAGATGAAGCAATAATTACAGATAATAATAAAGTAATCAATACACTCAATTCATTATGTATTGAAATGGATAACCGTTACGAAATGCTTAAAAATGCATTGGTGCGTAATATAAAAGAATACAATACTAAATTTAAAGCACGCCAATTAAACCCAAACGACGGACATCAGTTTCTACCCTATATTGTATTGGTTGTAGATGAGTTTGCTGACCTTATTATGACAGCAGGCAAAGAGGTTGAAACCCCTATTGCCCGGTTAGCACAATTGGCACGTGCAGTAGGTATTCATCTTATCATTGCAACACAGCGGCCTTCTGTAAATGTTATCACAGGGATTATAAAAGCTAATTTTCCTGCCAGGGTAGCATTTAGGGTAACTTCCAAAATAGATTCCAGGACTATTTTGGATTCTCCCGGAGCGGATCAGTTGATTGGCCGGGGTGATATGTTATTTACTCAAGGCAACGACCTGACAAGGTTACAATGCGCCTTTGTTGATACTCCTGAAGTAGCTAAAATAACAGATTTTATAGGTTCACAACGTGCCTATCCTCAGGCGCATTTATTACCAGAGTACGTTAGTGAGGATTCTGGCACAGGTCTTGATATAGATATCTCAGAAAGGGATGCTTTATTTAAAGAAGCGGCTGAAGTAATAGTCATTGCTCAACAAGGTTCGGCATCACTATTACAAAGAAAATTAAAGCTTGGTTATAATCGTGCAGGCAGAATTATCGATCAGCTTGAAGCTGCCGGTATTGTAGGGCCTTTTGAAGGCAGTAAAGCACGCCAGGTATTAGTAACAGATATGGTTCAATTACAACAATTTTTAGAAAACGAAAACAATAATTAAAATGAAAAAAATAACTTTTTTATTGATGGTGATAATATCTACTACTCTATTTTCACAAAGTGACTCAAAAGCGAAAGCTTTGTTAGACGATGTATATAAAAAAGTATCTGCATATAACAATGTGTATGTTGATTTTAAATATGTGCTTGAAAATACGGCAGAAAATATCCATCAGGAAACCAGAGGAGATGTCACGATACAAGGTGAAAAGTATCTTTTTAATTATCTGGGAGCCACAAAGATTTTTGATGGTAAAAAATCCTATATGATAGTACCTGAAAACGAAGAGGTTGTTATAGAAAGTTCTTCCGCAGAGGATGAAAACACCATAACACCATCCAAGATGCTAACTTTTTATAAGGATGGCTACAATTATAAATGGGATGTACTTCAGAATATTAAAGGTAGAAAAATACAATATATAGAACTAGTGCCAATAGATTCTAATGCTGAGATTAAAAAAATACTTTTAGGGATTGATATAGAGACTAAACATATTTATAATCTCATCCAGATTGGTGAGAACAAAACTAAGACTACCATAACTGTTAATTCTTTTAAAACAAATCAGCCACTTTCAAAATCGTTGTTTACTTTTGATGAAGCAAAATATGAAGAAGAAGGATACTACATTATAAGAAACTAGACTTTGAAAATTTTAGACAGGTATATTTTATCTCGTTTCCTTTATAATTTCATCAGTTCATTCGTGATTTTGATGTTAATCTTTATTTTTCAGGCCATTTGGTTTTTTATAGATGAGCTTGCCGGAAAAGGATTGGATGTAGTTATTGTTAGCAAATTTTTATTCTACTACTCCCCTAACCTGATCCCCAATGTGCTTCCATTAACTATTTTACTGGCCTCTATCATGACTTTTGGAAATTTAGCCGAAAACTATGAATTTGCCGCAATGAAAGCCTCCGGTATTTCTCTTCAAAGGGCTATGAAAAGCCTTATTGTATTTATTATTCTTTTAGGTGCAGGCACTTTTTTCTTTGCAAACAACGTAATTCCCCTGGCAGAATACAAATCCTATAATTTAAGAAGAAATATTGCCAAACTTAAACCTGCTTTAGTGATAACTGAAGGGATCTTTAATGATATAGGTGAACTTAATTTAAAAGTTAGAGATAAATATGGTGAAAATGATAACTTTTTAAAAGATGTCATTATCCATATGAAAAATTCAAAAGGTGAAAATTCTGTTGTGATTAAATCCAAGGATGGTGAACTGGTAAGTAGTGAGGATTCTAATGTTATTCAACTTATTTTAAAGGACGGGAATTATTATGAAGATTTAACACAAAAAGATAGAAAAAGACAAAATTATCCTCACGCGAAAGCACATTTTGAAACTTATACCATGAATATTGACCTTTCCGAATTAAATGATGTGGATTTAAGCCAGGAAAACGTCTCTAATACCTACAAAATGCTAAATATTAAAGAATTGAGATATACTGCAGATTCTTTAGAAAAAGACTATTCTAAAATTGTTACAAATTTTGGAAACAGCATTTATAGCAGAGCTGTAAATCTATTATCTACAGACAATGATAAATTCATAAAGATGAATGATTCTGCCCTTGCATCTTATGAAATAACCCCAAACCATAATGTTTTTGATATGGTTAATGACAAATCCAAACTTGATGTAGTAAAAGTTGCCTTAGGATTTACACAGACAACAAAGGGGACTATTGAAGGTAAAAAGCATGAATTAAAAAGAAGGATCAAACTTATTAATTTACATAAAATTCTCCTTAACGATAAAATAGCCCTGGCATTAACCTGCATAGTATTATTTTTTATCGGTGCCCCACTGGGTGCAATTATCAGGAAAGGTGGTTTAGGGTTGCCTATTGTTATTGCTATTGGTTTATTCATATCTTATTATTTTATAGGTATTTTTGCTAAAAACATGGCAGAAGACAATAGTTTAAATCCACACCTGAGTTCATGGATCTCATTAATAATATTGTTTCCACTCAGTGTTTTCTTAACCAGACGGGCAACCTCAGATAAAGGTATCCTTGATTTTGGAGGAGGATTCAGAAATATCATCAATATAATTAAGAAAAGGTGGCAAAAGAATAATTCCAATGAATAAGACAAATAAAACAGCAGAGTTTAAATTAAATACTATTCAGGAAGCTATTGAAGATATTCGTGCCGGTAAAGTAATTATAGTGGTTGATGATCAGGATAGAGAAAATGAAGGCGATTTTGTGGCAGCAGCTGAGAAAACAACTCCCGAAATGATAAATTTTATGGCCAAGCATGGTCGTGGCCTTATTTGTGTTCCATTGACCGAAAATAGGTGTAAATCACTGGAGCTTGGTATGATGGTAACCAATAATACAGACTCACTACAAACAGCTTTTACAGTATCTGTGGATTTACGCGGAAAAGGGGTTACTACAGGAATTTCCGCATCTGACAGGTCTAAAACAGTTAAAGCCCTTATTGATCAGGATACCAAAGCACATGAATTAACACGACCCGGACATGTTTTTCCGCTAATCGCTAAAGAAGGTGGAGTACTAAGGAGAACAGGTCATACGGAAGCAGCTATAGATTTTGCCAGATTGGCCGGGTTTCAACCTGCAGGGGTTATTGTTGAAATCATGAATGAAGATGGTTCTATGGCCAGGTTACCCGAGCTTACTGAAGTTGCCAGAAAATTTGACCTTAAAATTGTTTCTATTGAAGACCTTGTTGCTTACCGAATGCAACACGACAGCCTTATTATTAAGAAAGAAGATTTCGATATCCAAACAAGGTTTGGTGATTTTAGATTAAGAGCATATCTCCAAACTACAAACAATCAAATACATATTGCACTAACCAAGGGTTCATGGAAAGTGGATGAACCTGTATTAACAAGAATAAACTCAACCTTAGTCAATAGTGATATATTAAGTACCCTGACCAATAATGCAGATGAAAAGCTCAGTAAAATATTTAATCTGATTAACAACGAAAAAAAAGGGGCTATTGTTTTTATTAATCAGGATAACAGCTCTTTAAACCTGCTTAACCGCCTTCAGGAATTACGTAATTTACAATCTGAGGGAATATTAAAAACTCCGCCAATCATAATGGATACTAAAGATTATGGTATAGGAGCTCAAATACTTCATGACCTTGAACTACATAAATTACGTCTTATATCCAATTCAGGCCGTACAAAAAGAGTTGGTATGACTGGTTATGGATTAGAAATCATTGATTATGTTAGCTATTAATATACTCGTTTAAAATTAATTATTTCTTCACCTCTTTCTGAATTCTTCTTCATGTTTTGTTGGAGTTCCCTTAAATTATCCTTTCTGTTTTTTTCACTGAACTATATAATTACTAAGAATTTTGTTAGTATAAACTGTAATTCTTTGTTCGGCAAAACAATAAAGTTCATGATTATAGAAATCATATTATAAACCCTTTTAATACTTGAAAAGTATCATATTTTTAATTATCTTTAAGAAATTAATTACAATTTGTAAATAAATAAAAAGAGTAAGAAAGCTTTAAAGATTTACTAACTTCACAAAAAACCTGAAATTTTTCCCTAGTATATTCAGTATTTAAAACAGCAAATATCAAACAGCAACAATGGTTAAAACAGAAGTTTCACAGAATGGTTTCAGTTTTTCAACTAAGGTGAAGTGGTTTAGAACAGCACTGGCTTTTTTTCTGTTGGCATCTGTGTTTGGTACTCTTATGCGTTTTATCTACATCAAAGAAATCCCTTTCTTAGATTATAAATACCTTCTTCATTCACATTCTCATATTGCCATGTTAGGATGGGGTTTTATAGCAATAAGTGGAGCTCTGTTGTTCATTTTGATAAAAAATACCATTTACAAACATGTATACAAACGGGTACTACTGCTCAATATAGTGGCGGGAATTGGTATGGCTGTTTTTTTTACATATCAGGGGTATGGGGTATTGAGTATTGCCTTTAGTACTTTACATCTTATCGCGGCTTATTACTTTGCCTGGTTCTTCCTGAGAGATCTAAAGAAATTATCCAACAGTATAACAAAAACTTTTGCCAGATGGTCTGTTTACTGGATGCTTATATCAACATTAGGTTTGTGGAGTATTGCGCCGGTAAGCGCAATTTTAGGAAAATCGCATCCACTTTATTATGCAGGTATTCAATTTTTCCTCCATTTTCAGTTTAATGGTTGGTTTACCTATGCCATTTTGGCTTTACTCACGGCATATTTAGCTAAAAATGGTAAGGAAATTAAAGTAAGTAAAGTTACCTTCGGTATACTCCAATTGTCATTAATACTTACGTATGCATTGAGTATTACGTGGAGTACTCCGGAAAAATTCCTTTTTTATCTTACTTCATTGGGTGTAGTGCTTCAGGCTGTTGCTTTTTATCCTATACTTAAAAAACTTTTTAAAGGATACAGGCAAGTTTTGTCAGGTAGAAATATTTCAATTTGGTTACTTACAGTCGGACTGGTTAGTTTATTTTTAAAAATTGTTACACAAATTGCCGTTGCTATTCCTTTTATTGCAGAAATATCCTATAGCATCCGGAATTTTGTAATTGGATTTATACACTTAACAATGCTGGGCTCCATAAGCTTGGTACTTATGGCTATCCTGATCCGGGAGGGTTATTTTCCTGTTAACCAGTTTTCTAATTTAGGGTATGTATTATTAATCATTGCCTTTCTATCAACAGAGATGATTTTGTTCGCCCAGGGATTTCTCTTTTGGATTGAAGCAGGCTTTATGTCCTACTACCATGAAATATTGTTTGTAACTACATTGCTATTTCCTATTGCATTAACACTTATAATCGCTTTTAAAAACAACTATAAACATGACTTAAGTCATAAAATACCAGAAGTTAAACAAGGATATTCGTAGACTAAAATTTTTAAACTTTAAATTAATCAAATATGAAAAGAATAACAATTTTATCACTCATTTTAATAGCAGGCACAATTTTAAGTTGTGGTGACAAAACCGCAAAGGACAACAACAACACAACAACAGAGGTCGAGGAAGAAAAAGTTGAAGCCAGTCCTAAAGGAATAGGAGCAGTACAAAATGTAACTCTCACTGATCCCCTGGAAGAAAGTATGATTAAAAGCGGAAAAGCTATTTATGAAATGAAATGTTCCGCATGCCATAAACTTACCGATCAAAGGGTAGTAGGCCCGGGATTTGCCGGGGTAACAAACAGAAGACGACCTGAATGGATCATGAACATGATCACAAATGTGGACGTAATGCTTGATGAAGACCCGGTAGCTCAAAAGCTCCTTGAAGAATGTCTTACACGTATGCCCAACCAGGGAGTTGCCATTGGTGACGCCAGAGACATCCTCGAATTTATGAGACATAATGATATAGAAAAAGTTAATTCAAAAGACGAAGCTGTAAATTAAAAACCAATACTATGAAAAAATCAATTAAACAATCCTTATTATTATCGTGTGTCTTAACTGGCATGTTAATTCTTTCAGGATGTGATCGAAAAGATACATCCAATGTAGTAGATGGTAATGCAGCCGAACAGGTATATGTAGCACCAGGGGAGTACGATGAATTCTATGCTTTTATGTCAGGGGGCTATAGTGGTCAAATTACTGCTTATGGATTACCTTCGGGCAGGTTGCTCAAAGAAATTCCAGTATTTTCTGTATATCCGGAAAACGGATATGGTTATAGTGAAGAAACAAAACCAATGTTTAATACGTCTTATGGTTTTGTACCATGGGATGATTCACACCACATTGAACTTTCGCAAACCAATGGTGAGTTTGATGGGCGCTGGCTGTTTGTAAATGGTAACAATACACCTCGTATTGCAAGGGTTGACCTTACTACCTTTGAAACGGTAGAAATTTTGGAAATTCCAGACGTAGCAGGCTTGCACTGTGCACCATTTATAACAGAAAACTCAGAATACCTGGTTTCAGGTACCCGGTTTAGTGTGCCAATACCACAAAAAGACGTGCCAATTTCAACCTATAAAGAGAATTTTACAGGATTAATCAATTACGTTTCTGTTAATAATGAAAGTGGAGAAATGGATCTGGCCTTCCAGATCGAAATGCCGGGGTATAATTATGACCTTGCAAGAAATGGTAAAGCAAAATCGCATGGATGGAGCTTTCTAACTACCTATAATTCTGAAGAAGCACATACACTTTTAGAGGTTAATGCTTCTCAGAAAGATAAAGATTTAATGGCTATTATAAATTGGAAAAAAGCTGAAGAGTATCTTAAAGAAGGTAAGGGAAAAGAGCGTGAAACCTCTTACTATCACAACTTAATGAATCATCATACAAGCATTGTGGAATCAGAAGAAAAAACAAAAACAATTATTCTGAATCCTAAAGATTGTCCGGATATGGTATATTTTATTCCGGTGCCAAAATCACCGCATGGATGTGATATAGACCCTACCGGTGAGTATATTGTGGGCAATGGAAAACTTTCTGCAGATATGTCAATTTATTCTTTTGATAAATTAATGACAGCTATAGAGAATAAAGATTTTGCAGGCGATATAGATGGTATTCCTATTATAAACTATGAATCGGGATTACACGGTATTCTTAAAAAACCGGGGTTAGGACCTCTGCATACAGAGTTTGATGGTAAAGGAAACGCGTATACTACCTTCTTTATTTCATCTGAAGTTGTTAAATGGGATGTTGAAAAACTGGAAGTAACTGACAGGCAACCAACTTTTTATTCTCCAGGTCACCTTGTTATTCCAGGCGGAGAAACCAGAAAACCTTATGGAAAATATTTAGTAGCAATGAATAAGATTACTAAAGACCGTTATCTACCTACCGGTCCTGAACTTGCACATAGTGCTCAGTTATTTGATATTAGTGGTGATAAAATGAAGCTCTTACTTGATTTTCCGACTAAAGGGGAACCCCATTATGCACAAGCACTTCCTGCAAGCAAACTACAGGAGAACATGAAAAAGTTTTACCGAATTGAAGACAACGGGCATCCTTATGCTTCCAAAGGAGAAGGACAAACTAAAGTGGTACGTGACGGTGATACGGTACATGTGTACATGACAGCTATCAGAAGCCATTTGGCACCTGATAATATTGAAGGTATAAAAATGGGAGACCAGGTATATTTTCACGTAACCAATTTAGAACAAGATTGGGATGTGCCTCATGGATTTGCTATACAAGGGGCTACAAATGCCGAACTTCTTATTATGCCGGGACAAACCCGTACTTTAAAATGGGAGCCTTTTAAACCAGGTGTTTTTGCTTATTACTGTACCGATTTTTGTAGTGCGCTGCACCAGGAAATGTCAGGTTACGTAAGAGTTTCTCCTAAAGGATCAGATGTGAAGCTTATGTGGGGCTTAAATGAAGAAAATCAGGATGAAGAAAGTTTGAAGGAAAAGATCAAGCAACAAGAATCTGAACAATAATTAACACCCTTACGTGCTTTGTGAAAGTACAGGGCACGTAAGGTTTTTGTAGTTTAATTTTAGATAAAAAAAATTCTATGAAATTTATAAAACAGCCACGTGTGCTGATGCTGCTGGGTGTGCTCATTATGTTAGGGATATTTTTATTCCCTTTATGGCAAATCACGCTCGAGGCGGCCCAGTTTCCTGGTGGATTACGTTTAAATATCTGGATCAATAAATTTTCAGGCGATGAAGACGGGGGAAATATAATAAACAACATTAATATCCTCAACCATTATATTGGAATGAAGCCCATTGAACCGGATGCAATTCCTGAATTAAAATACTTTCCAATAGTTATTTATTGTATGATGGGACTGGGACTAATAGCTGTTTTAATAAATAGAACATGGGCTTATGCAACATGGTTTGTTATAATGTTAGTTTTAGCTATTCTTGGCGTATATGATTTTTATTTATGGATGTATGATTACGGACATAACCTGGATCCTAAAGCGCCAATTAAAATAGAAGGAATGACGTATATGCCACCCATGTTCGGAGAAAAAGATTTACTAAATTTTTATGTAAAATCCTATCCGCATTTGGGTACTGTTTTTTTAGCAATTTCTATCTTTTTATCGTTCCTGGCATCGTGGTTTAGTAAAAAACAAAGTAAAGTAGTTGGATAATGAAAAAAGTAAGTGAGGCTAAAATATTAGTTTGTTTCTTAACATTATTAATTTGTGCATGCAACACTTCGGGGCCTGAGCCTATAAATTTTGGTAAAGACCAATGTCATTACTGTAAAATGACCATTGCCGATCCAAATTATGGAGCAGAACTCATAACCGATAAAGGACGTATATTGAAGTATGATGCTACAGAGTGTATGATTAACCACATTAAAGACGAATCTCCTGCATATCAGGATATATTTGCCATAGCTTACAACGACCCGAAACAGCTATATAAGGTAGACTCGCTCTATTTTATCATTTCTCCTGATTTTAGAAGTCCAATGGGAGCAAATCTGGCAGCTTTCAGTAAAAAAAGTGAGATACAACCAAAATATGAGAGTTTAATCTTGAATTGGGAACAGCTTGTTAATCATTTAAGTAAATGAGCAGATTGTGTTTTTGTACGTTGTTCAGCATTTTACTTGGCTTATTAAGCAACTACAGTTATGGCCAATTACATGTGGGTAATAAGCAACAATATAAGACTGTTGGTGAAGCTGTACTTAGGGCCAATGCATTTGATACTCTTATAGTACATGAAGGAGTTTATAAGGAGCATTCCCTGCTTATCAATAAACCCCTCACTATCATAGCAGATGGGAAAGCAATAATTGATGCTGAAAGTACCGTTGACGATATGTTTATTATAGTATCAGACTCAGTTACAATTACAGGGTTGGAATTAATAAATGTAGGTGTAAGTTTTTTAAAAGAAATTGCAGCAATAAAAATTCGAAAAGCAAAACATGTAAGAATCCATAACAACCTCATTAAAAATTGCTTTTTTGGGATTTACCTGGAACAAGCCAGTTACTGTGAAATAACAAGTAATCGAATTTTGGGCTCTTTTGATGATGAGGCGTCAGCAGGAAACGCCATTCATGCATGGAAAGGTAATCACCTCCGTATAGAAGATAATATCCTTAACGGGCACAGGGATGGAATTTACTTTGAGTTTATAGACGATAGTTTTATTAATGATAACCATAGCTATGAAAATCTTCGTTATGGACTACATTTTATGTTTTCCAATCGGGATGAATACTGTGATAATATATTCGAAAAAAACGGTGCCGGAGTGGCAGTTATGTTTTCTAAACAAATTGCAATGGTAAACAACCGTTTTATGTACAATTGGGGCGGAGCTTCCTACGGCCTTTTACTCAAAGAAATTAGTGACGGAAAGATAAAAGGCAATAAATTTATTCAAAACACCATAGGAATATTGGCCGAAGGTGCCAATAGACTGCATATTTTTGAAAACCAGTTTAGCAACAATGGAACTGCTATGGATATGAAGGGTAATTGTATAGATAATAAAATAATTTCCAATAATTTTCTAGCCAATACTTTTGAAGTTGTTACGAATTCTAAATACAATACAAACCTTTATAACAGTAATTACTGGAGTGGATATAGTGGTTATGACCTGGATCGCGACGGTTATGGTGACGTCCCCTATCGACCTGTAAACCTTTTTGCAAAAATTACAAACAAAATCCCTTCGGCAACTATTATGCTTCACAGTACCTTTGTGAATTTATTGGAAGTTGGAGAAAAAATTTTCCCGCAATTAATCCCAGAAGAATTAATTGACAACACCCCTAAAATGCGACCCTACGAGTATGATTGATATTCAAAATTTAAGTAAAAGTTATGGAAAACAGACTGTTTTGAAAGATATTAACCTTTCTTTTAAGAGTGGTCAGAGTATAGCTTTAATAGGCCCTAACGGATCGGGTAAAACAACGCTGATAAAAATAATTTTGGGTCTGGTAATCCCTGATAGTGGAAATATCTATGTACACGAAAAAGATATCCGAACCGGCCCTGAATATCGAAAAGAAATTGGTTATATGCCCCAAATGAGCCGTTTTCCGGAGCAAATGAAGGTGCATCAGTTGTTTCGCCTTATGAAGGATATACGCTCTGATGTTCCTGAAAACCAATATGACCTTTCTTTATATGAGTTTCTAAATATTGATGAAATCAAAAATAAAAATCTTGGCTCGCTTTCGGGAGGTATGAAACAACAGGTAAGTGCCGTTCTGGCATTTTATTTTAATCCATCTATACTTATTCTTGATGAGCCTACAGCGGCACTCGACCCGATATCCAATGAAATCTTAAAAACTAAAATAAGAGAATCATTGACAGAAAATAAACTCATTATTACTACCTCTCATATCTTAAATGACCTGGAAGAAATATGCAACCATGTAGTATACCTAATGGAAGGAAAGATGGCGTTTAATGAATCTATTGAAGCGTTGAAGGAAAAAACTTCAGAAAATAAACTTAATAAAATGGTTGTGGCCTTACTTCAAAAAAACAGATGATATGCAAAAGATCAGCATTAATATTATATACGACCTGCTCAAAAATAAAGCCATTATTGGATATTTTATATTGCTTTCAGTTGTAGGTTGGGGTGTTTTTATGCTTGAAAGCCAGCCAGAAAAAGCTCTTTTGACACTTTTGCAAATTACACTGATGATACTTCCGCTCATTACCATCATATTTACCACGATATACTATTATAATTCGAATGAATTTATTTTACTTCTTTTAGCCCAGCCAATTAAAAGGTTGTCACTTATAATAGGTCTTTATACTGGTATTTCCATTGCCTTTTCCGGTGCCTTTTTACTTGGAATAGGGTTACCCCTGCTCATTTATTATCCCGGTATAGAAAGTATTTCCCTAATTACATCCGGAATTTTGTTAAGTCTCGTTTTTACAGCTATTGCGCTTTTAATAAGCACCTATATATCCGATAAAGCACGTGGTATGGGTGTAGCTTTAATTTCCTGGGCATTTTTTGCCTTTATTTTTGATGGCTTGTTATTACTCTTTATGTATCAATTGGCAGATTATCCCATAGAAAAGCCGGTATTAATACTTTCATTTTTAAATCCGGTAGATATTGCCCGCATACTGGTCATAATGAAAACTGAAGCTTCAGCCATGCTCGGTTTGTCCGGTGCGGTTTTTCAGAATTTCTTTAGCGGAATTACAGGATCTATTGTATCCATACTGGCAATGATTTTATGGATTATTGGCCCTTATTTATTGGCAAAAAGAAAATTTTTACGCAAAGACCTATAATCTATTTAGGTAAGTGTTATAATATTATCCTAGATATTTATGGCCATATATTCAGATGGTGTTTTTCCTGTTATATCTTTAAAGGTTTTGGTAAAACTGGATTGATTTTTAAATCCGGTGGTATAGGCAACCTCTCCTATAGAGAGGGATGTGTTACAAAGTAAATCAATAGCTTTATTTATTCTGAAACTCCTAAACATACAGCCTGGAGAGTTTCCCGTAATACTTTTAATTTTACGGTGTAGTTGCATTCTGCTTAAACATAGATCCAGGGCAAGCTGGTCTATTCCATAGTCCGTATCATGGTATTTATTTTCAAAAATTGTATTCATTTTTCCGATAAACTCTTTTTCCCGTACTGGAATCTCTGGTGGTAAACTTTGATTATATTTTGTAATAAAATATTCCTTGAGTCTTTTTTGATGGTCAACAATATTCTGAATGATCAGTAAAAGTTCATTATTATCAAAAGGTTTAGTGAGATAAAAGTCGGCTCCATGCTCCAGTCCGTGAAGCTTGCTTTCATGTCCCGCTTTAGCTGTAAGCATTACAAAAGGTATGTGTTGTATAAGCTCATGGCTTTTGACCTTTTTACACAATGTTAACCCATCCATTTTCGGCATCATATAATCACTTACAATAATATCGGGGATCATTTCTACCGCTTTTTCATAAGCTTCTGTACCATTTGCAGCCAAAATAACTTCATAATCGTTTTTTAAGATACTATAAATAAAAGACTGCATATCCGGGTTATCTTCAACAACCAAAACCCATGGCTTTTTGCTATTTTTATCAAATACAGGCATTGCTACTGCAGGTTGTCGGATCACATTTTTATCTTCTAAAAACCCTTCCTGATCAACATACGGTATAATCTGATCTTTTTTATATGCCTGTTTTGATACAGGGATACGCAGTGTAAAAATGCTTCCTTTTCCATATTCACTTTTTACGGTCAGTTCTCCTTTGTGCAGTATAGCAAGCTCCTTTGATAAGGCCAACCCAATACCGCTGCCTTCTGAAACTCTTGTAACAGAATCATCAACCTGGTAAAAGCGGTCAAAAATATGATTTATTTTATCAGCCGGAATACCGATTCCTGTATCTTCAATTACAAGAAAGAGTTCTGTATTACCTACAGTCAAAGAAACGTTAATCTTACCACCTTCAGGGGTAAATTTAAAGGCATTTGACAAAAGGTTTACAACAATCTTTTCGAACTTATCTTTATCAATATATCCCTTACTGCCCTCTTCCATAAAATGGATTTTATATTCAATGCTTTTTTCTTCAGCACGGGTAATAAAAAAAGAGTATAAAATTTTAATGATTTCAACAATATCTGCTTTTTGTACCCTCAGAGGCATATCATTTGCCTCTATCTTAGACAGGTCTAAAAGCTGGTCTATTAGCTTTCGAAGCCTTTCACCATTTTTATACATCATCATATACTCTTGTTTTTCGGAGTCATTGTCCGTTAAATGCATTTTTTGTTGAATTGGCCCCATCATTAAACTTAAAGGTGTTCTGAATTCATGTGATATATTTGCGAAAAATTTAGATTTGGCTTTGTCCAGTTCTACCAAACGTTTTTTGGTTTTAATGCTCATCATAAAACGATAGTACACAAATCCTAAAAAAAGTAGTACCAGGGCACCACTTCCAACGGCTAAGTAAAAGTGGAGGGTCTTTACCTGGTTCTCTGCATTTAATATAGTTATTTCCTGTTCTTTTTTGGCCGATTGATATTCGGCTTCCAATATGTAGGCTTCATGTCTCTTGTTATAGTCATCTAAGCTGTCCCGGATTTTAACGTAGTTAGTATACGAATTATAAGCTTCTTTATAATTTCCTTTGTGCTTATGAATAAGGGATTCTATCTTATAAAAATCTTTTTTATTTGACATATAAATATAATTGCCAGAAATAGACACGGAATCCAAAGAACGTCGTGCATTATCTATCTCATTTCTGTGAACAAATATTTCGGCTAACTGCAAAAAACAACTTGAGGAAACCAGTCTTCTCCCTTGTTCCCTTTCAGTGTTAATAGCTTTCATATATTTTGTAAATGCAGAGTCGTAGTCTCCGGACTTTAAATATGCATAGCCTTGAGTTTTATAATTTTCAGAGAGATAATTTACATTGGTTTGTTTTATTTTTACTTCAGTTTTTTCAAGTAGATCCAAAGCTTCTGTAAATTCACCCTTTTGGATAAGTATTATTGCTTTACTTCTATATGCCAACAACATGTTTTCCACTCCATTGTCTTCAATAATTTTAATGCTTTCATCCGCATATTTCTCTGCTTTATCAAAGAAACCAAACTTGATATAGATGCTCGATAAATAGTTTAAAGCACTAGCTTCACCAAAACTATCGTTATTAATCTGGGCTACTTCTCTTGCATTTATATAAGCCTCGATGGCGTCTTTATATTGTTGCTTGTTTTGATATATTAAACCTAACCAGCCATAGGCATCTGTTTTATACATCTCATTCTTCGTTATGTTTAACAGTTTTGTACATGCACTTTCTGAAGAATCTATATGGACCCGTCCAAATTCTGTGGGTATTTTTGTCCATAAAACAAAATCTAAATCATCTTTATTGGGCTGTTCAGCGACCAAATCCATTGCTTGGTCAATAAATTCCAAACCCTTCGTTTGTTCACCTTTTTTATAGTATACATTGGATAAATTGCATAGTGCTTTAATTATATATGAAGGTGATTGAATTTTTTCGGCAAGTTCTAAAGCTTGGTTCGAATAATTAATTTCCTCCACACTCCCTATTTTTGATGCTTTTGCTAATTTTATGTATAGGCTAATTTTTGTTGAATCATGACTGCTTTCGGCAAGCATCTTTTTATAGGCTGTCTCCAGTGAGTCTTGTCCGGATAAAAGAAATGTAATGAGCAGAAATATAAAAACAGGTAATGTATGTTTTGGTGTTAACATATTAAAGTGTAATGGTTTGGTTAATAAGTAATAAAGATAAAAAGACATAAACAATTTTATGATTTCTTTAACAATATAAAAATAATAACAATTATAAATAAGTTTTATTGTTAGATATTAGAAAAGTGGGAGGAAAGTTTAGCTGGTTCAGTCTTAAATTAATATACCTGTCTTTTCAGACAGGTATATTGTAAACCAAACCCTAAAGGTTAATTTCTCTTTAATGAGAATAGGGCTAAATTAAGGCTCAGAGGTTTCTAAATTTTGTCATTTTGTAACCTTCTTTTATTCATTTGTAACGTTTAAAAGTTATTACCCGGGTTTTAATTTTTTTATGTTTTGATAAAATATTTTTGAAGCAGCTACAATTTATGTTACTTTTTCTATAACTGAACTTATAGCTTCTACCATTTTTGAGGCTCTGTTTTTAACTTCCCCTTCTGACCAACTTAATTTTATAAGTACTGAAATATTTCTTCCAACCCAGGTATCCGATTGAGAGAAATCATCATGGTTGTAATCCGGCATTTGCTCTACAATCTCTTCAGGCAATTTACCCAGGGATTTACGATCTTTTAAATGAGTCCATTGTTTTATGTAATGCCAGTTATTGTCAAACCAGTAAAAACAACCATCAACACCAGATTCAGATAATGCTTTATGGGTATTTCGGGCCGACTCTTCATCAGGTAAAAAGAAACTTAAAAAAGAGTAGTTTTCTACGCCACCATCCGGCACTCTTCTAAATGAGACTTCCGGAATATTGCTGAGAGCTTCACGGAGTATTGTGTAATTTTTTTTCTGTATCTCCAAAAATTCATCCAGTCTGGATAACTGCGCAACCCCTACTGCTGCATGTAACTCAGATATCCTGTAGTTATATCCCAAAAAAGGATGATCTTCTGCGCCCCTGTCATTTCCAACATGCGTATGCCCATGATCAGAAAACTGATTTGCATTTTTTGCATATTCATCATTATTGGTTATAACTGCCCCTCCTTCGCCACAAGTAATTGTTTTTACATAATCAAAGGAAAAACACCCTAAATCCCCATAACTGCCAAGGGGTTTTCCGTCATAGCTCCCTCCAATTGCCTGGCAGGCATCTTCAATTAAAATAAGATGGTGTTGGTCACATATTTCCTTTAACTCCCGTAATTGAGCCATGGAGCCACACATATGGATCGGCATAACGGCCTTTGTTTTGAGTTTTATAGCCCTTTTAACGGCCTCAGGGTCTAAAGTGAGGGTATCATCAACATCTACGAGTATAGGAACTGCCCCAAGCGCTAAAACTGCTTCAAAACTGGCCACAAATGTAAATGTTGGTAAGATAACTTCATCACCTGCACCAATTCCAGCACTTGCTAATGCTATGGTCAAAGCCGATGTTCCACTACTAACAAGGTGGGCATGTCTGGACTGCATTCTTTTTGCCAATGCAGCTTCCATCTCTTTTGCTTTCCAGTGACCTTTACGCATAGCATCAAAACCATAACGCATAAGTACACCGCTGTCCATCACATCATTAACATGTTGCTTTTCTAAATCTCCAAAAAATTCAAATCCAGGCATAATTTATAAATTAATATAGCTCTTACAAAAATATGGAAAACTGTCGTGAAGGCCGTAGTATTTTATTGATAATTATTGTTCAAAACAGTTTCTAAAAAAGAAAAATGTTTGGAAGCTGTCCCACGCATATCATAACCTTCCAGATTACCTAAAATATTTTCTTTATGGTCTAATGCAACTACTTTAGGAAAAACACCCTTCTTATTGAACTTTTCAAGTAAAGTAATGTTATAATTATATTGTTCCGCTTCTATAATTTTTTTATTTCTTGGCATATCAATATATAAAAGCACAAAACTATCTGCCATATCGGTAAACTTCTCAGACTCCCAAAAATCTGTTTTTAATTTCTTGCAAGGCGGACACCAGTCACTTCCTGTAAAATATACCAGGATTGGTTTTCTTTCTTCTTCAGATATTTTTTGAGCAGCCTCTAAATTCTTGAGCCACGTTAATTTATCCTCCTGTGAGTACAGATTTGCACTTAATACACATATAAATATCAAAATTATTGCTTTCATCATAATCTATTTAAGGAAAACCAATTTACAACATTCCTGCCAAATTGTAGTTTAAAAAGTAATAACACTCTCAGCAATATCTTTTCTCACTTTTTTCATATCTGCAAAGATATCATCTTCTGCCCTATACCCTACCGGCATCACTAAAACAGATTTTAAACCTCTTTCATTCAGTCCGAGTACTTTATCGTACTCTCCAGGTATAAAGCCTTCCATAGGACATGCATCAATTTCTGCCAGGGCACAAACAGTTAAAAGGTTTCCCATAGCTAAATAAGCCTGTTTAGTTGCCCAATCATTGATTTCTTCTACGGACTTTTTATTAAAATCCTCTATTAAAAAATCCTCATACTTTTGTAATATCTCATTAGGTGTTTTCCTGATATCTTTTACCCTGTCGTAATATTCTTTTATGTATGCCTTATTGATCACGTTTTCTATACAAAAAACAAGTATATGTGAGGCATCAGACACTTGCTTTTGCCCCCATGAATGCGCTACAAGGTTGTCTTTTATTTCCTGGTTTTCAATAATCAATAATTTAATAGGTTGTAAACCATATGAAGTAGCAGTTAGATTGAATGCACTTTTTAGTAACTCTATTTTTGTTCGAGATAATTTTTTATTTCTATCAAATTTTTTTGTTGCATAGCGCCACTGGAGTTTTTCAACTATATCCATTTTTAAAATTTTAAACAAAATTACGGTAACAATTAAAATGTAATCCCTAAATTAAATAAATTAAAACTATTATCATATAAACAAGCTTATGGATAAAAATACAGAACAACGTATAAAAAATGCCGAAACCCGTATTTTCAAAGCTGTTTTTCCGAATACGACTAATCATTACGACACACTTTTTGGTGGAACTGCATTACAATTAATGGACGAAGTATCCTTTATTTGTGCTACCCGGTTTAGCCGGAAGAAAATGGTAACGGTATCGACCAATAAAATAGACTTTAGTAAACCGATCCCTCAGGGAACTTTAATTGAACTTGTTGCAAACATTGAAAAGGTAGGCAATAGCAGCTGTTCTGTTAGGGTAGATATATTTATTGAAAAAATGTACGAAGAAGGTAGAGAAAAAGCTGTAAGTGGCATATTTACACTGGTAGCCATTGACGACCGTAAAAACCCTGTACCTATTATGGATTAAAGAACCACAGTTTTATAGCCATTGCGAGTACCATAATAAATAAGAACGCTTTAACCACCCCATCCCCTTTTTTAACGGACCATCTGCTGCTTAACCATGCGCCTATAATATTACCGGCAGCCATGAGAAATCCAATTTTAAAATCAAGAAGATCACTAAAACCGAAAACCAGTAATGAACTTATACTAAATGCTAAAGTAGCTATCGCTTTAATAAGGTTGGACTTTACCAGTGAAATCCTGTTTATACCTGATAAAACAAGTAAAATAAATATCCCCGCACCCGCCTGTATAAATCCACCGTATACACCCAGGAAAAAGAAAATAATAATACTTATCCAAAGATATTTCCCTGTAGTTCTTTCTAAAAGCACATTATAGTTGGATTTTATGCGTACGGTCATGAAAATGACTACAACGATCATCATAATAGCGAGGATCCTGTTAAAGAGTTCTCCTTTTATATCTACAGCTATATGTGCCCCGATTACTGCACCAACCAGGGAAATTAAACCCAAATACCATGCAAATTTGGTGGTATGAAGCCCTTTACTGCGAAAACCGGCAATAGATGCTAGTGTTTGAAAAAAAATCGGGATCCGGTTCGTACCGTTCGCAACATCGGGTGGTAAGCCGAGAAAAATAAGGATGGGTAATGTAATTAAAGAACCTCCGCCCGCCAGGGTATTAATAATACCGGTTATAAAACCTATTATTACAAGAAGTAAAATTTCATACAGTGAATCCATAGCGCTTTTTCAGAATCTAAAGTACTATTTTTAAACCTTTCATATACTTTAAAAATATAAAAACCCACACAAACGTGTGGGTTTTTATTTGCGGAGAAAGAGGGATTCGAACCCCCGGACCTGTTACAGTCAACAGTTTTCAAGACTGCCGCATTCGACCACTCTGCCATTTCTCCCTTTCGGGATGCAAATATAGAAAGGTTTTTCAATACACAAAAAGAAATTTTCGGGTTTCTTCATTAGTTTTTTATGAATGTTATATAAATCAAAAATTACGCAGCAATTTGGGTTTTATTTGCAAGGTTCTCCCCCCTGCGGATCATGAGTGAAGTGAGTAATCCCTCTGTATTGTTGAATCGGTGAATCGTATAAGTGTTTATTCGTGTTTACTTTTATAAGTGGTGGCTTCAGAGCCTCTACCACTTTTTAGGTCATTAAGTTAATTGTTATGAATTAATTGGATTAAAACAACATGTGCAGATGTTATTTTGAGTCCTATGTCTTGCTTCTTGTTGTCTTTAGTCTTTAAAATCAATTGTTAATTGGATTAAAACGGTCAACTCTATTCGGGGACTACAGAAACGACAAAATCACTAAAATTTTCAGGTAATTAAGCCTGTTGACCTAAAATGGATGATTCTCAAATCTAGATAACAGTAGTTGAGCAGCTTCAACTATGCGTGTTTGCTTTTTGCCATTATTCTATTTCCTTTATTTCTTTTTGAATTGCTTTAGCTATATTCACAGGTATTTCTAATTCAGCAGCAAGCACTGGCCATCGAGGAATTAACGCTTGAACATCTTTAATAATTCCTTTTGGATTCTTTATAGAAAATTCTTCAGCAATAGTAAGGACATCTTTAACTGTTAATGAAGTACGTTTACCATTAATGGATAAAGCTCTAGATGTTGTTTTGAATGTAAACAGCGGGTTGAGGGCATAGGTTAAATCATAAGCAGGTGCTAAATTCCAACTATTTTTTTCTTTGTTATAAATAAAACTATGGTTCTTTAGATGATCGTCAACATTTCTGAATACGACATTAAATACCATACGTTTGAACAATTGTTGCAAATCTTTATACGTAACTTCTAATGCTAACGCTACTTTAAAAACGTTTTCATAAGAAGAATTCTCTGGTTGACTTTTAAAATCCCAACCTGTTAGCCCTGTAACTGTAAGTACATGTTGTTTTTCTCCTTGTTGTCTATCGTACCTTAACGTAGCGAAATGTTTATTTTCAATTAATTTAGTTGGCATCATATCAATACCTGCTTCTTGCGCTAGTAAATAATAGGTAAATTCTACTTTTTCTTTGTTGTAGCCATCGCTGTCATCAAGATGTAGCTTCACTAAATAGTGATTGTACTCTGCGGTTGTTTCTCTATCTCCAGCTATGATTTCTCCTGTTTCTTTGTGTTCCGAAATTAAAATCTTAGGCCTCGCGCCACCTGCTGAAGTTCCTATCTTGAAAACGTTGAGTAAAGACAATTCATCAAGTGCTGCCCCAGACATATCATCTTTTAGTTTTAATACCTTTTCTAAGATGGTAATGATTTCATCGATGTTTATAGATGATGTATTGGGTAGCTCTTTTACGGGTTTATATTCTAAGGCCCCCATACCACGATCTGCTACATAGGCTAATTGTTCCAATGGCGTTACTTTTTGTATTCCTCTTGCCGTTAACCATTCTTGAAAAATGATATTTCCAAAAGTATCTGGTAAGGAATCGGCTATCATTGGTGGTAATCCTTGAAAAGTATCTTGTTGGTATTCCGTGAATACCTGCGCTGGTTTGGTGCGTTTAAAAATAAAAGGAAAGAGTTTTGAGTATTTGCCAGATTCCAAAAATTCTGGGTTGTATTGAAAAAAAGATTTCCTTTGATTTATGTCATAGCCCAATTTCCCAATCTCTTGGCCAAAAACAATAACATCTATGATTTTATCTCTAACCATATGTTAATACAGTGAAATATTGTTTTGATCAATAATAACTTTATCAATTTCTTTGGTTATAGATTGTAATAATCCAAAATGATTGGCTACTTTTAAAATGTTATCGAGTGTAGCATTTTTACCATTCTCGATATTTTGTATGGTCGTGCTCGATACATCAAGCGCTTCTGCTAGTTCGTCCCTAGAAAGCCCATTCGATTTACGAAGCGCCTTGCACCGCTCGCCAATCTTTACTTTCACATCTTTTATTGTAATTATCTCTAACATATTTACCAATATAATGGTTAAATTTATACAATTTTATTTATATTTACGATTATAATGCTAAATTTATTTTCTCTGGAATAACTATTTTAAGCGTTATCTTATGATAGCAAAAGAATCAACTTTTAGTAAACTTTTGAGATTAACACTAAAAATTGGTGTTTTTCTCAAAATTTTACTATAATCTCTTCTAAGGAATATAGAGTGAATACATTTGAATGAATTTGTGGACTCAACTCGTAAAATCTTCCCAAAACTCCTGAATTCTTGTTAAAAAGGAGACTGATTCGGTGTCAGTAAATTTCGAGGGGCATTTTTAAGCCCTGTGTAATCGTTGAATCGTGTAACTGTTATATTGATGTTTACTTTTTCAAGAGCCTTACCCATCTTGGTTGTAATTGTTATTAGTTAATTGGATTAAAACTGACCAGTACAGATGTTATTTTTAGTTTTATGTTTTGCTTCTTGTTGTCTTTAGTCTCTGTAAAAATCAATTGTTAATTAGAATAAAACGGTCAACTCTATTCAGGGACGTACAAACTCAGAACTCTGCACTCCAAACTCATAACTACCCAATATCATCTGAGTCAATATTTTATGTGTTACCGCAAAGCAAAAATTAATTTCTGCTTTAAATTCACTATATAAAACTAAATAATTATGGCAGAAATAAAAATAGAGAAGAAAAAACCGGTTTGGCCGTGGGTCATTCTGGCCTTAATTGTTCTGGGAGCTATCGCATACTTTGTGTTCTATGAAAAGTATGAAGATGAAGAAATAGAGGATACTACTATTGATGAATCATATAATGATACCATACCTGGAAATTCCAGCCTCTTGGATAAGTCCACCGAGTATGTTTCATACTTGGTGTAAATACTTTAACTCACATCCATAAAGAGTAGTACAGAAAACAAATTAATAATTAAAAATACTATGAAAACAGATAAGAAAAGTTTGCATTATCTCAGTGATCTTTCAGATTATAAGGTGGCCAGCGGCTACCCTGATATCCGGGGCTGGGATGTAAAAGACAAGGATAACCGGGTAATAGGTAAGGTAGACAACCTTTTAGTAAATAAAAATATGGACAGGGTACTTTATATTGATGCAGAAGTAGACTCTTCTATCATTGAAGCTAACCATGATCCCTATAAAAGTAATGCAAATCCGGAAGTAAGGGAATTTATTAATAAAGATGGTGATAATCACATAATTATCCCCATTGGGTTAGTAGACATCAATGAAGATAATAATTATGTATATACCCAAAGTGTAGATTATACCACTTTTGCTGAGACTAAAAGATATAGCCAGAAAGAAGCCATTGACCGCGATTATGAAATTATAATCCTGGATTCGTATTTAAGGAAAAATGAGGTAGATGAAGACAGAAGAAGAGTAGCTTCCGACGATTCCAGCGGAACGATTGATATAGATGAGGAAACATCAGAATGGGATTCTGAATTGGAATGGAAAAACCAACGAAAATGGGAGGAAGAAGATTATATAGAAGATGATATAGATGATGATCCATTTTATAAAAGAAGAGAATTTGATGATTCCCGCTTCAGAAACAAGAAGAAATAATAAAGGGATGGAAAGAAAAAAAGCAGCGTAAAGAATCCGTTGCTTTTTTTGTTTAAGCCTAAAAGTAGTAATCATTTTTAGGTATTATGAATCACTTTATCAAAACTATACATATGAGAATAACCCGAACACTACAAAAAATTCCTCCTCTTCCTCCTGAGACCAACATCTATAAATCAGCACTAATTGAAGCTCCCAAAAAAATAACTATCAGAGAAACTACTATACCAGAACCTGGAGAAGGAGAAGTAAGGATAAAACTTGAAGGCTGTGGCGTATCCACTGCCAGTATACCTGTTTGGGAAGGAAGAGAATGGTTTAAATATCCAATTCCTGCCGGGCAACCCGGACATGAAGGATGGGGAATAATTGATGCTATCGGTAAAAATGTTAAAGGTTTTACAGAAGGACAAAGGGTAACCGGACTTACCAATCATGCTTATGCTACACATGATATTGGCAAAGCTGAACACATGGTTAAACTTCCGGACTTTTTTGATGATAAACCTTTTCCGGGAGAACCCTTAGGTTGTGCTATGAATATTTTCAAGAGAAGTCAGATAACAAAGTATCACACAGTAGCCATAGTTGGATGTGAGTTTTTAGAATTGCTTCTTATACAGCTGTGTAAATCTGCAGGTGCTAAAGTAATAGCCATATCACAAAATGAGTATTCGCTTAAAACGGCAAAATCAGCCGGGGCAGATTTAACTATTCATTTAGATGACCAATACAAAGTGATTGAAAAAGTTAGAGAAATTACCCATAATAATTTATGTGAACGGGTTATTGAAGCTACGGAAAAAGAATGGACATTAAACCTATCAATAGAGCTTACTTCCAGTGGAGGAAAGTTTATTGTTGGCGGATTTCATCAGGATGGAATGAGAGCTATTAATGCACTTAAGCTCAATGGTCGTGGAATTGATATGATCAATGCCCATGAAAGAGACCCAAAACAATATGTAAAAGGAATTAACGATGCAATTTTGGCCATTGAAACTCAGGCCATGTATCCATTCCCTTTTTTTACTCACCTTTTTCCTTTAGAACAAATAGAAGAGGCATTTACACATGCTACTAAACGTTCTCAAGGTTTTATCAAAGCTCTAATGATAAATATATAAAGAAATAAAGACCATTATAATAATTAATCAGAAACTAATAAATAGATTAATAAAGCAATAATTATAAGCAATACTATGGTTACGTAAGAACGGTGCCTGGTTAGCCATAATTGCATGCTAAATGATTTGGCATTTTTACCAAACTTTCCATGGGCGCCATGGTCCCCGGGAATAGGCTCCCATAAATTATGCTTTCTGTCAGGATCTTCAGGTTCATTAGTTTGCTGGCCTTTAAAAGCACTATTTGCCAATACCCTGTCCGCATACCATGGGGCAATTTTATTTCCAATAATGGCCTTCAGAGTGGACCAACCCACCATAACTTCCCTGCGTTCATTATGGGCAGCAAAACAAATAGCATCCGCAGCTATCTCAGGTTGATAAATTGTACCCATAGGTTGTGGCTTATTGGGTAAACGACTTTTTACAAACCCGAATTGGGTAGTATTTAAAGCAGGAAGTTGTACGATGGAAATTTTTACATTGCTCTTATCGTGCATAAGTTCCGTACGAAGAGAATCATAAAAACCTTCTATAGCGTGTTTTGCTGCACAATAGGCAGATTGTAACGGTATTCCCCTGTATGCTAGAGCAGACCCAACAAAAACAATCTTTCCTTTATCACGTTGTCTCATTCTTTTTAATGCTGACAAAGCACTATAAACCTGTCCGAGATAGGTAACTTCCGTTACCCGCTTATAATCCTCGGGTGTCATTTCTTTAATCGGGCTGAACACACTGTTCATGGCATTATTAACCCAAATGCTTATTGGTCCTAATTCCTGTTCAATCCTTTCCGTTGCAGCTTCAATTGCATTGGCATCTGCGAGATCCAAGGAATAATAAGCTGCTTTCTGATTTCTGTCTTCCACTTCCTTTTTAGCTCCTTCTAATCCTTCGACACCTCGTGCAATAAGTGCTATATCATAACCATTATCTGCAAAAGTACGAACACATGCCCGCCCTACTCCTGCAGACGCCCCTGTGATGACTACTACTCCTTTATGTTCTGACATACTTATATGAGTTAAGAGTGATGAGTTAAGAGTGATGAGTTTATTATAAAACCAATAACTTAATTAACTCAATATACTTAGTAACTTATTTAATTTTTCTCTTCTATTTCTATTTGATGAACCAGGTAATCCGTTAATTTTTTCCACTGAAATTTTTGAAATCCGGCCCAACCTCCTTCTGCCACCAACGTATTGATTAATTTTCGCTTTCCAGCTTCTGCCCCCTCATTGTTTATACCCTCATTTTTCCCAATTTCATGTGCATAAAGTGTTTTGTTTTGAAGTTCCACTTTAAATGTACTGGTAGCTTCATCTATAAAAAAATGTTCGATCTCTTCCTGGCCTTTCTCTTTTTCCGTAGGGTTGGGGCTTGGGCTCACTGTGAATTCTGCTGAGTTTTGATGCTCTTTAATATCAATTACATTGACCCAATTTTCCAAAGCAGGTGCTGGCAAGACAATTTTTACATAATTGCCAACTTCGGGTTTCAATGCATGTATTTTTTCACCCCTTGAACTATATAATTGAAAAGATGATGATATCCCAGGTAATTCAGACCACTTGTTTACATTAAATAGTTTTTCCTTAGCTCTATGAAATTCTTTAACTGCAATTTCATTTGTAGGATACACATTGTTACTGGAATAAGTTTTGTTTTTAACAGCATCTCCTTCCAATACTTTTTTTTCTTTTTTTAATTTGTTTAACCAATCTACTATACCCATAGTTTAATTTTTTTAGTTATTTCACATATTGATCCCATAAACCATACTTTTCTTTTTTAGGCCCTCTGGGAATTGAAAGCCCTGACACAACAAGTCCGGTAATAACACCGGTAATGCTTAACCCTATATTACTGGTTTCTATAAACCAGGGGCATACTACCAATATCATCCCTAACAAAATATTAAAATAACGACCTGTTCGTACAACTTCCCCCATACAAATTACAGACGTTACTATAATAAGAGCTCCGCTTAAATGGAAGATATCAGCGGCTGTTGTTTCTATACTTATTCCAAAGATTGAAGGAGCCACCATTACAGCAATCCCTGCTATTGTCGATAAACCCAGTGTCCATGGAATACTTATTCCCCATACGGAAGATTTAAAAACTTCCATAGGTTTATTTGGCAAGTCCGTAAGTGCCGGAGACCTCTTATCTTCATTTTTCTCAAATGGCTCTCCGCCTTTCCAGAATACTTTCCATAACGAATCGCCACGGTGCTTGGACTGAACCATATGTTGCCCCATAGCTATAACTTCATCAAGTTCCAGAGGGATCATAGGTAGCATAATGGCTGCCGCCAACAGGCAAAATGTACACCACTCTCCTACTAATACCGGTTGTGATATCACCAAGAAAATATGGACTAACCCCAAAGGAATTACAAGAATGCCAAAAAGGGCTACCATCCAGGGCATAGTTCTCCATCTGGACGGACTCCCCATCCACCCCATTAGAAATTCCAGTGTATAAGCAAAAGCACCAAAAGCCCCATCTGAAACAGGTAAGGAGTGAGACATACTGGAATTTAATACTTTCATAGTACTTTCTCCAAAAAACGGATCCCAGGCATAGTCAATATATCCCATTTGAAATGCACCGAGGTACCGTGACACAATCCATCCGAAAAATCCCAACACAATCATAATCCAACGTTGTGGCCAACTGGATGGGTTATATGACCATCCCGGTGGAACTTCAGATCCCATTTTCATATATTTGATCATATTGGGCATTCCAGGGATAAGTATTGTTAAGGCAATTACCAAAGCCCCGGTATAAGTTCCATTTATAAAAATAAATGAATTAGGCGCCCAGAAAATAATAGGAGCAAGACTCAGCCAGATCCCCACAAAACATGCTATCCAAAGACTAACCGGCCTATTGGGTGTAAGCGATCGCCAACCAAAAATAATAAGCAGTAACCCACTTATAATATCACTCCATTGCATTGCCAGCACACGCATCTCATCACTTAGCCAGATAGATCGTCCGCCAGATGGCTGTACAATATCCTTTCCATAACTAAATGTAAAAGGAGATGTAAGCATCCATGTTCCGAGTATGATTAACAACCAATAAATCCATAAAGTTTGCTCATGATGTTTGTGAAGCATTTTTTCTCTGTCCATTTCATGACCTTCATGTGACTCATGCCCATCATCATGGGAGCCAGAATCGGACATTGGCCGTGTTACCCCTCTTGAACCCATACCCTTGTCGTGGTTTTCCATAGAGTTAGTTTTACAATTTTTTATTTCTAAAAACATCAAAAAAAGACCACCAACCTAAATTGGTGGCCTTTTTCATAGCAACTTTTTTTTAATTAATACCGGCAGGGGTGGCTACCAATTATCTATTTCTTCTTTTAGCTTTTCTTTGCTTCTACCGGTTTTTTCCTGCAGCCTTCCTAACATCTCATCGAATTTTCCTTCAGTATATGCAACATCATCATCAGTAAGTTTTCCATACTTTTGTTTAAACTCACCTTTAATTTTATTCCACTTACCTTTTAACTGATCATTGTTCATAATATGCTTGTTTTAAATGTTTATATTCTAAATTTAATAACATTCAAGCATTACTATTGCTTTCAAAAATTGAATTATTGACTCAATTGAAAATATCATTTAATTTTTTTCCTGATATGCATTTCAGTGATTTTCCCACCCAGAAGTAAAATGAGAGAACTGTAATACACCCATAGCAGTATTAATACTAATGATCCTGCTGCACCATATGTAGTATCCATGGTTGATGTAGAAATGTAAAGACTAATAAAGTACCTTCCAATAAAAAACAACCCAGCGGTTATAACACCACCATAAAATCCATATTTCCATCTTATTTTAGTGTCCGGTAATACCACAAAAAGATATGTAAATAAAAAAGCAGATAAAGCTAAAGAAAGTAACCAGTTTATAATCCGAGCAAAATAAACCGTGATTTCCGGAAAGACACTTTTTAGATTATCCATTACTAACAATAAAACCGTGTCAGTTATTAAAGAAACAATCATAAGAAACCCAAGTGCAACCACAGTTGTAAAAGAGCGTAATCTGTCGACTAACATTTTAACAATTTGATTTTCTGGTGCTGTTTGTATGCCCCATACTGCATTAAGTCCTTTTTGAATAGAAATAAATACAGTGGTAGTAGCTACAAGTAACAAAACAATACTCAAAATAGTTCCCCAGACACCAGAGCTTTCGGTATCAACATTGGCTAGCAATTCCTGAATTGTAGTTGCCGCTTTGTTTCCTACTACATTATTTATTTGGTTAAACAATTCCTCAGAGACTGCTTCATCACCCCAAAAATAACCTGCAATCTGAACCATAACAAATAAAACCGGAGGTAAACTGAACAAGGTATAGAATGAAATTGAAGCACTATAGAGAAAAGGATCTGCATCAAGAAACTCAGTGACTGTCAATTTCACAGCTTTCCATAATTTTAGCAATCTTTCCCTCATATATTATTTTTGAAACCAATATATATATTCAAAAAAAATTATGTTACTGTAAAAACGATTAAATTTAATTCAAATAGTTATTGTTAATATATGAAAAAATACATCTCAGTAAACAATATAGCAGTCGAATTGAACTCAAAGTCTATATTGAAAAACATATCTTTTAATATAAATGAAGGTGAAATTTTAGCAATTACTGGTCCTTCCGGAAGCGGAAAAACCACATTAGGAAATGTGCTATCAGGAAATATCCAAACCAACCAGGGCATAATTAATAAAAATATAAATCATGCAACCTATATTCCACAGCAAGAAGATTTTTTAAATGTTTCTCAACAAAAGAGCACACATTACAGTTCAAGATATGAATATAATAATGAAAGTTTGCCAACAGTAAAAAACTACCTTAACAACATCAACGGGTCTGAAACGGATAGAATAATTTCGGATTTAAAACTCGACTTACTGACAAATACTAAATTATTACACCTAAGTAATGGAGAAAGAAAACGAACGCAAATTGCAGCTTCCTTACTTAAAAACTCAGATTTACTAGTATTTGATCAACCATTTACAGGTTTAGACACCGAATCAAAAAAAATATTACATCAAGTAATACTTCACTTAAAAAAGCAAAAGAAAATAATTGCCATTATTTGCAATGAAGATGAAATTTTTGTAGGAACAGAATTTATTCTTGAACTTAAAGATGGTGAAATGAGGCAATATCTTCCTCTTTCCAGATTCGAAAAACAAACTTCAGAAGGATATGAGTACCCTATTAATAAAGATGTATTTAATGATCTCAACTTTAATCACAAAAAAACATTTAATACAATTATCAGAATGAATAATGTGAATGTTTCTACTGAAGGAAAAAAAATATTAACTAATATAAACTGGACTATAAAAAATGGAGAGAAGTGGGTGCTATCTGGTGATAACGGGGCCGGAAAAACGACTTTGTTAAGCTTAATCACAGCCGATAATCCGCAGGGGTATGCCAATAACATAATTTTATTTGATAACAAACGAGGCAGTGGAGAAAGTATTTGGGATATCAAAAAAAACATAGGTTTCGTATCGCCGGAACTACACTCCTATTTTTTACGTGGACAGGGAATTAACAACTCCATACCGGGTTTAAAAAGCAAAAAAAATATATATAGTAAACTCTCATGTATTGACGTTATTACTTCCGGTATAAATGATGAGGTGGGTTTTTCATTGAGTGATTCAAAAAATCAAGTGGAGATGGCAGAAAAATGGATGAATTTGCTTAATATTTCACATCTTTCAGAAAGTGCGTATGTAAATATTTCATTAGGCGAACAGAGATCTTTGCTTCTGGCCAGGGCTTTGATTAAACTCCCTCCTCTTCTGATACTTGATGAACCATGCCAGGGTTTAGATCAAAAACAGACCGCGCTATTTATTTCATTACTCTTTCAAATAAACCAATTCATAAATTTTACACTCATTTATGTGACCCATAATAAAAATGAGGTTCCGCTATGGATAAATAAAATGATTGTTTTAGATAAAGGAAAAATAAAATACATAGGGGATAAAAACAAAGATAGAAGAGAAATTTAAAATCTTGAAAAGAGGACTTGCGAATAATTAAAAAACAACTTAAAAATTTATTTGCTTTTAGAAGCGTTTTTGTTAAAAATTTGAAGTTGATACTTTATTTTTTGGGTATATTTGAAAAAACATTGACAATGAATAAAGTAATATTCGGGCTTTTTTTAATAGCCCTATCCTGCAATAGCTCTCAAAAGTCCGTTTCCGGTAATGACAAAAACAAAAAACTTCCAACAGGGGAAATAAAATATGCAAACACAATTACAGAAGAAGAACTTAAAGAACATCTGTACACTTATGCCTCTGATGACTTTGAAGGCCGGAAAACCGGTGCCTCCGGACAAAAAAAGGCTGTAGAATACTTAAAAAAGCATTATGAAGAGCAGGGAATCCCTGCTGCTCAACCAAATAATAATTATTTTCAAAAGGTCCCTTTAGCTCAGTATGAAACTCCGGAAGGGGAGATTATAATTGGAAACAATTCTTTCGAAATTGGCAATGGTATAATTACATTTTCTGCGCCTGTTAAAGGACTGCATGAAATAGTATATGTAGGATACGGAATTGTTGATGGAGATTATTCCGATTACAAAAATGTTGATGTTAAAAATAAATTTGTGCTTATGAAAGCAGGAGTACCCGAAGCAGATAAACTCCCTGAAAGCACAAAAAAATGGAATAGTTGGAGTGAAACTTTAGCAGATCGTATAGAAATTGCAACTGAAAAAGGGGCGTTAGGTATTATTTATTTTGATAATGATTATTACAACCGCATTAAGAGCCGGTATGATTATTATAAATCCTCAGACCATGGTAGCATGAGCTTAAAAAATGAAGAGAAAAATAATGCTAAGCTTTTTATTAATGAAGAAGTTGCCACATTCCTTTATCCACAAATATTAACTGAAAACACTCCTAAAACCCTGAACAATAAAATAGAACTGACATATGAAAACAGCGAGAAGAATATTGATTCTGAAAACGTTGTAGCCGTAATAAAAGGTTCAGAAAAGCCAGAAGAGTATATTGTAATATCTGCACACCTGGATCACATAGGAATTTCACCTAATGGGGAAATAAATAATGGTGCCGATGACGACGGAAGTGGTAATGTTGCAATATTGGAAATAGCCGAAGCATTTAAAAAAGCCAAGGATGAAGGTAATGGCCCGAGGCGATCTATAGTTTTTTTACATGTTACTGCAGAGGAAGAAGGACTTTTAGGATCCGAATATTATGCCGATAATCCCATTTTTCCATTAGAAAATACTGTTTGCAATCTTAATATAGATATGATTGGCAGAATTGATCCGAAACGAAAAGGGGAAAGGAATTATATTTATTTAATAGGTTCTGATAAATTAAGCACCGACCTACATAATGTATCGTCTGAAGTAAATAATAAATATACAAATATCGAAATAGACTATACTTTTAATGACGATAATGACCCCAACCGTTTTTATTACCGAAGTGATCATTATAATTTTGCTAAAAATAATATTCCTGTAATATTTTATTTTAACGGAACCCATGAAGATTATCATAAACCAGGTGATACTCCCGATAAAATAAATTATGACTTGCTTGCGAACAGGACAAAACTAATATTTCATACAGCTTGGGAAGTTGCGAACAGGGATGAAAGAATTGTAGTGGACAAGGCGCAATAGAGCTAAAATTATAATGTTCCTTTTATATCTATAAATAAGGATTAAAACTGTATTTATAAAAGCTTTACCTTTTATTTTCAAAATCCAAAAAAAAACTATCTTTCGCTCGATTAGTTTTACCAAATTTCCTATTGGACGAACATATTTTGCCCCACAACTCATATTAATATATAAAAATAAAAATGAGATTATTAAAAACTACTACCTTCCTACTTATAATAATATTCTTAAATAGTTGTGCTTCCGGGTACAAGATTATAGAACCTGAAACCATAAATTATATTTCAAATAATTTTGCAGACAATGTTTCTTTACAATATAAGTATGATTTACTAGACAAAAAATATGCAAAGAAAGAAGTGAAAAAAGGAGTAAAATTAGTTGCTGTTAAAATCACGAATAATTCTGAAAAGGATTTGGTCTTTGGAAAAGATATAAAGCTCATTTATGAAAATGGAAACGAAATTTATGTAATGGAAAATGAAAAAGTTTATAAAAATCTTAAACAAAGTCCAGCAACATATTTATTTTATTTGTTGCTAACACCAATAAACTTTTATACAACTGAAAGAAATTCTAATGGGTTCGAAGAGCAAACAAGTTCTTTTCCTATAGGTTTAATCCTAGGGCCTGGATTAGCCGGAGGAAATATGATAGCAGCCGGTTCTGCCAATAAAAAATTCAAATCTGAAATGATGAGTTATAATATTCACGGGACAGTTATTGAAAAAGGCGAAACCAGGTATGGATTGATTGGAATCAAATCCGGCTCATATGATGCGATCAGGTTCACGATAGAATAAAGATTAATCAAAGCTTAGCCTTGTTTTCTGCCCCATATTCATGCCTGTAAATCCGTATAACTATCTGAAATAAACTAATAAGAAGCGGACCAAATATTAATCCAATAAATCCAAATAAAGGAACACCAATTATTACACCAATAAGAGTTACCAAAGGATGCACATTATCCAGTTTTTTTAATACATACAGCCTGACTATGTTATCTATGGCCCCTACTACTGTTAAGCCATATATCAGAATACCCCAGGCCTGGAATTCATTACCAGCGGAGAGTGTTAGTATAAAAACAGGAATTATCCCCAGTAATGCACCTATGAACGGAACCATTGAACCTATAAATACAATAACAAACCAAAATAAAGGGTCTTCTATTCCAAAAATTAAAAACCCTAATAAAGCTGCACCCCCCTGCACCAAAGCCACCAGAGGTATTCCCAGTGCATTGGACTGTACTTTGGCATTGCTTTCTTTGGCTATTACTTTTAAATTTTCGTCACTTATAGGGATATACTCCAAAAGTGATTTGTGCAGCTCCTTCTGGTCTGTAAGCATATAGAAAAGTAAAAAATACATAATCCCTATAGAAATTAACATATTAAAAGTGCTTCCTATCAGGTTTTGTAAGCTTGAAGTAAACCATGACGATACTTCAGAAGGATCAATTTCTGATGTAAAATCATAACCTATATAACTTTCCACTTGGTTTATAGATTCACCAACAACCTCAACCAACCTCTCAGATTGTTGGGCGACATCATCAACTTTATTTAATAGCATTAATACCATTCCAACAATAGGAATAAGTATACAAACAAAAGAAAAAAGCAAAGAAAGTGCACTGGCCCAACCCGATTTCCAACCTTTGGCAATTAAAAAATTTGTGGGCTTACGTAATAAAACATATAAAGTTATAGCTCCCAAAACTCCACCAAGGAATGGCATCATTTTAAAAAAAATTAATCCACCTAACAGAAGGATTAAAAGCAACATAAAAATTTGCCTTATTATTTTAGGACTTATGAATTTCATAGAAATGTTTAAATACAACGTAAAGTTCAGATATTTAAACAAATGTTATTAATTCTTCCCAATTAAATGTTAACCTTAAAAAGTTAATCGGTTAATTATTATTGGTTAATTGGGTTTAGTTTAAGGAAAGTTTAAGAGTAGAGTCTATTGTAAGTCTGATTGCTTCTCCTTACCATTTTAATATTAAGTTAAATAGCTATTGGATAATTTTGATTAATCTTTCTTAAATATAAAATGAGTTTATAGCAAAAAAAGCACTTGTTGTATAGATACAACAGGTGCTTTTTTAATAATTATGCCTGAATGATTAATTAATCAATTTTTACCTTAATTGAGAGCAAATTTAGTTGATCCCATTTGATTTAGCTGATCATCAAATACCTTTATTTCATAATTTCCCTTAGGAAATTCATTTCCGGGTTTATTGATAAAAACGCAGACATCTAAAGCTGTTTTTTCATAAAAGAAACTCGACGGTTTACTGTAAGTAATGTTAGTACCTTCATCAGCATTAGCTGCAACAGCCCTTTCACCCATAATACTCCCTGATGGGGATATAAGTTGAATATAAAACTGTTTTGCTCCTGGTTTTGCTAAATTATTGCCTCCTACAGTATAACAGACCTGAATTTTATCTGCACGTCTTGCTTTGTCCGTAGAAAGCAACTTACCATTGCCTCGCTCCCTTACTGCATCAATATTTAATCTTGCCAAAGCTAATGACGAACCTTCCTCAAGAGTTTTAGCTAATTCAGTGTTCTGAACTATAAGTGAATCGGTGAATACAGATTGTTGTTCCAGGACAAGAACAGTACTATCTCTTTCCATAGTAACTCTTCTGTTTGTCCTTCTAAGGGAAGTGTTTTGTTTTAAGAGTTCCTCTCTTTCTTTAACCAATGTCCTTACCTGACCTCTGAAGCGATATAAAGCACCCATATCGGCGTTTAAAACTTTTACAGAGTCCATATATTTTACAATAAGGTCTCTTGCTCTGATAAGGTCTTTGTTTGATCTTTTGTTGGTTTGAAGTTCCCGGTCATAGTCGGCCTTAATATTATTAAGTTCCTCCAAGACCATAGCTTTCTCTTCGTTTACTTGAGAAGAGCCTTCTTTCTTTTCGCTATATAGGGTATAAGCGTAAAAAAGAATTCCTGCTAATGCGAGTGTAAGGACACCGACAATAGCTTTTAATCCGTTGTTGTTTTTAGATTCCTCAGCCATAATAGTATAAGTAAAAGTAGTTCTTAATAATTTGTATACTTATCCGTTTTATTAATTGTTAGGTAAGATAAATATACAAAAAATGATAATTTGGGTTCAATGTTAAATTCGTTATAAATATAAAAAATTTAGCCTTTTCTGTTCACAAATATAATATAACAATATTTTCTAACAAAACTTAACAGCACCAAAATAAAGAAAAATTCTATTTCTACACAATAAATTTTAAAAAAAATTGCATTTTCTTTAAAATCTTAATCACTGTTTATCACTATTTTATAGTTTTTTATGAATTATCATACAAAATTTAAATATAATTTTTGATAAAATTTATATAAATTTTTATTATTTCTAAAAATGAACTAAAAATGGAAATATGACAGTCACAGTAATGCCACAACTCGGAAAAATATAAATTAGACCTAATAACTGAATAAAGAATATTTATTCAAACAATGTACCTCTGCCAATAATATCTAACGTAAATAGAAAAACATTATCGCATTTTAGAATGGAACATAAAAAAGGGATTAAATCAAAATCAGTAACTTTTTTAGTTAAAATTTAGCATAGTAAGCAATGGTTTTCTATTTTTAAATAAAAAAAAATGAAGGCAAAAACTTTATTTGTATTTCTTTTTACTTGCCAGGCAGTATTTTCACAACTTATAAATCCGGATACTGTGCATGATATAAAAATTCAACCTGTAGTACACGGCACAGTTGTTTTTGAATGGAATACTTTAACAATTTATGTAGATCCGTACGGTGGGGCAGAAAAATTTAAAACTTTAAAGGACCCCGATATTATTTTAATTACGCACGCACATGGTGATCATTTTAATGTTGAAACACTAAAAGGGTTAAATACTAAAGATGCTGTTTTTGTTGTTCCTCTATCAGTTGCTGAAGAATTACCAAAAGGAATGAAAAAAGATGTTGTTATTTTAAATAATGGTGACTCAACAAAAGTAAAAGGGATTTCCGTTAAAGCTATACCAATGTACAATTTACCTGATGATGATACCGCAAGACATTCCAAAGGATGGGGAAACAGCTATAAAATAACATTAAACAAAAAAAACATATACATAAGTGGTGATACTGAAGATATTCCGGAAATGAGAGCTTTAAAGGATATTGATATTGCTTTTATCTGTATGAACCTTCCCTTTACAATGACTGAAGAACAGGCGGCAAGTGCAGTTCTGGACTTTAAACCTGGCATTGTTTATCCATATCATTATCGCGGACGTCCCGATATGAGTGATACAGCATTATTTAAAAAATTAGTGAATGATAAAAACCCCGATATTGAGGTTAGGCTAAGGGATTGGTATGTGAATTGATTTACGAAGTACGATTTACGAATTCAGAATGCAGAATGTAGAGTTATCAGAAATCGGTCAACCCCATAACTACTAAACTCTTCATTTTGGATTTGTGCTTGTTAAATCATTGGATTATGAGATTGGTATTTGATAGCCACTACCCTGGGTATGTTAATTGTTAACCGTTAATTGGATTTTATCATCAATCCTAAATCAGAAATCCTAAATCAACATCGATCATCGGACATTTCATAATTCATAATTCTGCATTCTAAATTGGAATTTGGTGCTTGTGATTTGGAATTTTCAATCTTAAATTTTAAATCTATAGTGTCCTATTATTTTAAAATCAAAAAGGCAATCAGCCAATACCTGACCGCCGCCAATATTGTGTACTATGAGATTTCGCTTTCCGTCAGATGATTTTTTATTTACAACCAGGCCTATGTGGGTAACTCCTCCACCCAGATCCCAACAAACAATATCCCCCTCAGAATAGTCATCAGGATCATCGGTTATTGGTTTTACTTCTCCATGTCTTTCAAGAAAAGTCATCAGATTCGGAACCCTTCTGTGGTCTATATTTTTATCCGGACGGGATAAACCCCATTTTTTAGGATACGTATTAAAATTCGCCCTCATGTCTTCATGAACTTCTTTTTGAAGATCAATTCCAAGTTTCCTGTAAGCCCTGATAATTACATCTGTACATACGCCTTTACCTTCAGGTACATCTCCTCCAGGATAATCTATACTAAAATAGGAAGGGTCATAAGTTACATCTTGCTTTGTTAAAATAATAGTTGAGTCAGAAAGCTTTTCAAAAAATCCGGCCTGACTAAATGAAAATTGTGATATAAAAAAGAATGTAAATACGGGTATTGCAAATTTCATATCAATAAAATACTAATAAAATTATTTTAACTAGCCCCGGATTAGCTTTTTGTATTTTATTCTCTTGGGGGTTATGTCTGCACCTAGTCGTTTTCGTTTATTTTCTTCATAATCAGAGAAACTCCCTTCAAAGAAATATACTTCAGAATTTCCTTCAAAAGCCAGGATATGTGTGCAAATTCTATCCAAAAACCATCTGTCATGCGATATAACTACGGCACAACCTGCAAAATTATCGAGTCCTTCTTCTAAAGCACGAAGTGTATTGATATCTAAATCATTAGTAGGCTCATCCAGTAACAAGACGTTTCCTTCTTCTTTCAGGGTTATTGCCAGATGTAGTCTGTTACGTTCACCTCCCGAGAGAGAAGAAACCTTTTTATTTTGTTCACTTCCTGAAAAATTAAACCTGCTTAAATATGCCCTGGAATTTACTTGCTTCCCTCCCATCATTATTAATTCTTGCCCGCCTGAAAAATTATCCCAGATTGATTTTTCGACATCAATTTTAGAATGTGATTGGTCTACATAAGATATTTTTACAGTATCACCCACCGTAAATTCTCCTTTATCCGGAGTTTCTTCGCCCATAATCATTTTAAAAATAGTTGTTTTACCGGCACCATTCGGGCCTATAATTCCAACTATACCGGCCTGGGGAAGCTTAAAATTGAGGTTCTCATACAAAAGTTTGTCGCCAAATGCTTTTGCCACACCTTTTGCTTCAATCACATTAGTTCCTAAACGTGGTCCGTTTGGAATATATATTTCCAGCTTATCATCAAGCTTTTTCTGATCTTCATTTAACAACTTATCATAATTGTTTAACCGGGCTTTTTGTTTGGCCTGTCTTCCTTTAGGGGACATTCTCACCCATTCCAATTCACGCTCCAGCGTTTTTTGCCTTTTAGAAGCTTGCTTTTGCTCCTGGGCCAATCGTTTTGCTTTCTGGTCCAGCCATGAAGAGTAATTTCCTTTCCACGGTATTCCCTCTCCCCTGTCTAATTCCAGGATCCATCCTGCCACATTATCAAGAAAATAGCGGTCATGCGTTACGGCAATTACCGTTCCGCTATACTGTTGTAAATGTTGTTCTAACCATAAAACGGATTCTGCATCCAGGTGGTTGGTAGGTTCATCCAGTAAGAGCACATCCGGTTGTTTTAATAACAACCTGCATAAAGCAACACGTCTTCTTTCTCCTCCTGACAATACTTTTATAGGTGTGTCCGGTTCGGGTGTTCGGAGCGCATCCATAGCAATTTCAAGTTTGGTATCTAGTTCCCATGCATTTGTTGCATCAATCTTATCCTGAAGTTCTGCTTGCTTATCCATAAGTTTTTGCATCTTATCGGCATCTTCATAAACTTCGGGCAAACCAAACATATCATTAATCTTGTTATACTCGTCTAAAACAGCAACGGTTTCGGCCACTCCTTCTCTTACAACCTCAAGAACTGTTTTGTTTTCATCCAGTTTTGGTTCCTGCTCCAAAAAGCCAACGGAATAGCCCGGGGCAAAAACAACATCTCCCTGGTAGCTTTTTTCTACTCCGGCTATAATTTTAAGTAATGTTGATTTACCTGATCCGTTAAGGCCAAGTATTCCAATTTTAGCTCCATAAAAAAAGCTTAAATAAATATCTTTTAGTACTGTTTTATTAGTTCCCTGGTAGGTTTTTGAAACCCCGGACATTGAAAAAATTACTTTTTTATCGTCAGACATATGCTAATTAATAGTGATGTTATTAAAATTGAAGGTATTTTTTCTAGAATATAATAAATATAAGATTTTGAGGTCAAAATAGCTTACACCCGGCCTTTAAGGGCATTAAATACCCATGCAATTGCAAAAAAACCTATCCCAACTGATGCAAAACCATATCCTGCAACATCATCATACCGGAAGGCTCCTAAGGCAATTAAACCACATCCCACAATAATCATAATAGTTGTTGCCCAGGCCAATACAGTATTTTTATTCATTCCCATAATCAATCATTTGGTAGTTAAGGGAGACAAATATCGTCAATTTAATGAAAATAATTGAAAAAATAATAGACTTCCTTTTTGTAATTTAGCATAAATTCTAGATTAAACTATGGATATTAACTTCAATAAAAACGAAGATCACAATAAATTACTTCTATCTGATTTAAAACAGCGTTTTGCACAAGTAAAATTGGGAGGTGGTACCAAACGCATTGAAAAATTACATGCTGAAGGTAAGATGACGGCAAGAGAGCGGATTGATTATCTCCTGGATAAAAATTCAAATGTTATCGAAATTGGTGGTTTTGCGGGAGACGGTATGTATGAGGAGCATGGAGGTTGTCCGTCTGGCGGAGTGGTTGTGAAAATAGGCTATATAAGAGAGAAGCAATGCATAGTAGTTGCTAACGATGCTACAGTAAAAGCCGGCGCCTGGTTTCCTATAACAGGGAAAAAAAATCTAAGAGCCCAGGAAATTGCTATGGAAAACAGGCTTCCTATTATTTATTTAGTAGATAGTGCCGGCGTGTATTTACCGATGCAGGATGAAATATTTCCCGACAAAGAACATTTTGGCCGGATTTTTAGAAATAATGCAATAATGAGCAGTATGGGAATTACCCAAATTTCAGCGGTAATGGGTAGTTGTGTTGCCGGAGGTGCCTATTTGCCTATAATGAGCGACGAAGCATTGATTGTAGACAAAACCGGAAGTATTTTTCTTGCCGGAAGTTATTTAGTTAAAGCAGCCATTGGTGAGAGTATAGATAATGAAACCCTTGGAGGTGCAACCACACATTGTGAAATAAGTGGTGTTACAGATTATAAAGCAAAGGATGACAAAGATGCTTTGGATACCATTAAAAATATTATTGATAAAATAGGTGATTATGAAAAGGCAGGTTTTAATCGTATAAAAGCTATAAAACCAAAAGAAAATACGCAGGATATATTTGGAATTATTCCAAAAAACCGTACCGACCAGTACGATATGCACGAAATAATATTGCGCTTAGTTGATAATTCTGAATTTGAAGAGTATAAGGAGGTGTATGGAAAAACAATCATTACCGGATATGCAAGAATAGATGGCTGGGCCGTTGGCATTGTAGCAAATCAACGTAAAGTAGTAAAAAACAATAAAGGGGAAATGCAATTTGGCGGTGTAATTTATTCCGACTCGGCCGATAAGGCGACACGGTTTATTGCAAATTGTAATCAAAAAAAGATTCCCCTGGTGTTTTTACAGGATGTAACCGGTTTTATGGTTGGAAGTAAATCCGAGCATGGTGGAATTATAAAAGACGGTGCTAAAATGGTAAATGCAGTAAGTAATTCGGTAGTTCCTAAATTTACTGTGGTTATTGGAAATTCCTACGGTGCCGGTAATTATGCAATGTGTGGAAAAGCATACGACCCACGTCTTATAGTGGCATGGCCCAGTGCTGAACTGGCGGTTATGGGAGGCTCTCAGGCGGCTAAAGTTCTACTCCAAATTGAAACGGCATCTCTAAAGAAAAAAGGTGAAAAGGTTTCTAAAGAAAAGGAAGATGAATTGTTTAACAGGATAAAATCAAGATATGATTCCCAGGCTTCACCGTATTATGCTGCTGCCAGGTTATGGACCGATGCCATTATTGACCCACTTGATACACGTAAATGGATATCAATGGGGATTGAAGCTGCAAATCACTCCCCTATTAAAAAACCATTTAATATGGGAATTGTTCAGGTATAAAAACTATGGCATATTTTTTGCCTATCTTTACTCAAACTAGCTCTGATGAAAAGTTTGGCTATAAAGATTATTGTATTCATTATAATTGGTAGCCCTCAGTACCTCTATTGCCAGGTAATTGACACATATCCTGTTAATCGGGGGGGCGTTGATAATGATTTTTCAATAGATCAATACGCTGTACCGGAAAAATTATGGCGAAACTATGACTTTGTTCCCGGAAGTAAAATTTTATTTTATGATGAACCTAATGAACATCCGGGTAATCCACCACAGAAGTGGGAAGTGAAATCTGGTAAAGTTGTTGTTGAAACCTTTGAAAATCAAAATGTCGTTTCTTTCAAAACTTCTGACAGTACTATTATTACACCTTTATTTTTCACAAAAGAATATTTGCCATCTGACAATTTTACAATAGAATTTGACATCTATTTTGACAGGTACGCTAAACAATCAATTACTGAATATTGCCTTTTCTTTAATGAAGATGCAGCTAACAAGATAATGATAAGATCATTTTCACCTCTAAATATAGAATTTACAGGATCCAAACTACCGGCAGTCCGGAAGAATTTTGATTATAATTATGTTGATGTGACAGGCTGGCACCATATTGCTTTGAGTTATGATTTTGGAAAATTGAAGTTATATTTTAATGACATATTAATTGCGAATGAAAATATCTCACAACTAAAGCCAAAAAATGTTCAAATATTTGGAAAAACTTATGACTTTCGAGAAAACAACGATAGAAAAACACTAATTAAAGATTTTAAAATTGCATCGGGTAAAACATCTCTCTATAGTGGGATAGCAGTAAATGGTCAATTTACAACTAACGCCATTAGATTTGATGCTAACAAACCATTCTTTAAATCGCCTTCAAGCGGAGAAATAAACAGGTTCTACAAATTAATGAACGATAACCCGAACTGGAGTTTTGATATTTTAGCAACAAGTGACAATACTACTAATGAAAAATATAACTATGCACTTTCTTATAAAAGAGGAGAATCTGTAAAAAAAGCTTTAACTAATTTGGGAATTAATGATTCGAGGTTATCGGTAAAAGGAAATAAAGCTCCCTCTTATATAGAAATGTCAAGTTCATCAGAGAACAAAATGGAAAAAGTTACAGTTGAATTTATATTACGTCCGTGAATTTAACTTTTATAAACTTATAACATTTAATTAAAATGTTTTTATCTTGTAAAAAATTAACCCAAGTCTTCAAATCATGAAAAAAATACTTTTTACTCTCTGCCTCTTCACACTATCACTGGTATGCTATTCACAAGAATGTGAAATGTTCTCTCCAATGAAAGAGGGTTCTGTCCTGAACTACACTATTTTTAATGAAAATAAAGAAGTCCTTGGGAAAAATGTTCACAAAGTAAGTAGTATTATTAATGACGGGGCCATTACGATTGCTGAGATAGAGCTCACTACCTTTAATAAAAATGGGGATGAGATATACAGCACGTTGTATAGTGCAGAATGTAATAATGGGGATTTTTACATAGACATGTTACGTTTTTTTGATCAGAATAAATTGGCGGAACATCAGAATGTAGATATTGAGATTGAGGGTGATTTTTTAGGTTTTCCAAAATTAATGAAAACCAGCACCCGTCTGCTTGATGGTTCTGTTACAGTTATAGCTGGCAACAACAAACCGATGACTACAAGCATGAAAAACAGAAAATTATTGGGTGAAGAAAAATTAACCGTTGCAGCAGGCTCTTTTGACTGTTATAAAATGTCTTATAGTTTTCTTTCTGATTTTGGCACAGAAAAACTACAGGGAACTGGTATATCTTGGTATGCCACAGATATAGGCCTGGTAAAATCAGAAATATTCAATACAGCAGGAAAATTAGTTGAATATACCGAGTTAATAAGTTATAAATAACAGGGTATACCTTTCGACACACCCTGCTTTCATCTTTAAAGATTATCAGATGATTTAACCAATCTTATAAATTCTGCTCTATATCCTTGCTTATCATCCCCTCTTCCCTTAACCACTACATTAACTCCGGGTAAATTGTTTAGAATTATCGGTTATCTTGCCACTAATTGAAAACATTTGTGCATTTACATTCCAAAAGATTAAAAAAACGAGTAGTACTATTATATTTTTCATGATGTGTTATTTTGAAGTTAGCGAATAAAGGTTGGAATCCATCACGGAATTAAACACCTGAACACATTCTATGTCAGATACATTAATATCCTTTAAGACAGACACATCATGCCTGACCCCATCAATATAAATGTCTTTTACTGGAGAGTTTCTATATGTAAATACTGGGATTTCATTACACAGCCCGGTTGTAATTCCGCTGAAACCGGGAAAATTGGTATTTAATGTTATTATAAGATCCTGAACAGTATGCATTTGTATCTCAGGCTTCAAAACTTCAACACCTTGAATACTGCATACAAATGAATGGGTTTGAAGAAGTTCAGTGATCGGCTGTTCATTAGCGGTCTTTTCCTGGGAAAATAATTGTAATGAGGTAATCACGAAAACTAAAAGTAGAATTGATTTTTTCATAGTTAAAAGTTTAAAATTCACTTAAAACTATGATTGATTTAACTTAAGGGAAATGCAAAATTAGTTAACGGGGTTAAAATGAGTGTAAAATACCTGTATGAATGAGAATGAGTTAAAGTTGACGGATTATTTTACCATTTTCAGTTTCCCTGAATTTATCTACCAGTATTATTTCTTTTGGTATTTCATATTTATCTAATGACGGTATGCCTTTGATTGTATCTGTCACTGTTTTTTTATCCAGTTTATTTCCTTCAACTACAAGTACCAGCTTTTCCCCGAGTTCTTTATCTTCTTTACCTATAACAAAAAACCTGTTGGGTATGGCGCCTGAAATTTTAGCTTCTATGAGTTCAGGAATAAGCTTTACACCTCCGGAATTAATAACATTATCGTACCGGCCAATCCACTCAAACTGTTTATCAGATTTTAATTCGACTATATCATTGGTTATAATACTCTCTTCAGAAATGTTTGGTGCATCAATAACAAGACAATCCCTTTCATCTTTAGATATCTCAATGTTAGGTAACAATTCATAATAGGAATTGTTTTTTTCTTCATTATTTGTAAAATGATTAATTTTTTTGGCTGCAATATGAGTGACTGTTTCTGTCATTCCATAAGTTTCAAAAATCTCTGTGTCTACATTCTGAACTGCATCAATGAGTGTTTTAGGAACATAAGCCCCTCCAACTATGAGTTTTTTTACCTGATTTATTTTGTTTAGGGAGTTTTTTAACTGTAGCGGGATCATTGCTGAAAAATCGTATTCCTTTTTTATCCTTTCCATCGGATTTAAGGAAGGTTCTACCAGGTCTATTTCTAACCCTAATATTAGTGCTCTTACCAACATCATTTTCCCTGCTATAAACTCTGTAGGTAAGCAATGTAGTGCACTATCTCCCACAGTTATGCCAAAAAAATCTCCTGTAGCAATGGCGGAATTAACCATATGCTGTTTATTCAACCTAATTACTTTTGGAGTTCCGGTAGATCCTGATGTTCTAACGAAAAGATACTCTTTATTATTTAGCCAATCCATTAAAAAATCACCAATAGATTTTTCATATGGAGCCCCTTCACGAACAAAACTAAAGGCTACTTCTTTTAATTCCTCCCTATCAAAATAGAGGCCGTTTAATTTAAATCTCAGGTGTACTTTATCAAAGGTTGGATTGGTCATAAAAACAAGTGTCTATTATGGGGTTAATAAAAACAGTTACAAAAATAGTCAGAACTAAGTTCAGCCTGAAATTTATTATGTTATATTTTTAAATGATTTAATTGATTTAATTAATCTATTCAATAAAATTAATCAGCATTTTCAATAATCACCTTTGGTTCATGCACTTTGCCAAAAAGTTTTTCTTTCCAGCCGGACCATTTATACTTTTTGGACAGAATAAATAGTATTAAAGGGTATGTAATTAAAATTGAGATAATCATTTCAGATAAAATTGACGCTTTATCAATTTCGGAAGTATATTTAAACAGTGCATCCGTTTGTAAGGCAGCAAAATCTGCCGAAACTAAAATCGCCGCCATAAAATTATTACCAAAGTGAAACCCTAAGGCTAATTCCAGGCTTTCATCCATTAAAGTCATGATTCCTAATAAAAGTCCGGTGCCAATGTAAAAAACCATTGTACCATACCCTAATTCGGCTACTTCAGGATTTGAACCATGCACCAAACCAAAAAACACAGATGTAAGTATTAATGGAAACCACCTGTTTCTGGCCACTATGCCTATTTGTTGCATTAAGTACCCTCTGAAGAAATATTCTTCAAAACCAATTTGAAAAGGGAAAAGAACCAGACTTATTATGAGCAGAATTATAAACTTAACCGGCTTAAAATTCCATTCATAAACAGAACTGTCAGCACTATATGAAATTCCGAAACCTATAAGCCCCAACAGTACTATTAAACCGAAAGAAAAGAGAATTTTATTAAAATTTATTTTTTTTCTGCTGGTTGTTAAAGTTTTAAGGCTTCTTTTATGAACAAAATATACCATAAAGAATAGAATGCCCAGTAAAAAAACAAACAATCCCAAATTTATAATAAGTGATATATTATTAGGAATTTGTTTCATGGCTTCATAAGCCATATTCATATCTTCCTCACTTTGAAACATAAACCAAACACTACTAAATAAAAGGAGTCCTGACGAAGCGATTACTGTTAAAATAACCCTCCAGGGTTCATTTTCACCTTTATAAGCTTGTTCTATAAACATATATAATGATTTATGATTTATGATTTTTGATTTGTGACTTAATCTCTGATATATTCCATTGCAGGTTTTTAGAATATAGCAACTGTCCGCTTTTTACAATTAGCGGACTTTCAAAATTGTTGGTATATAAACTTCCTGTTCCCAAACCTTGTGGCATTTTATTATTTAATGTGTGGGTCCACTGAGCTATCGCATTTAATCCGATATTACTTTCCAATGCACTTGTGATCCACCAGCCAATATTATTTGTTTCTGCAATATCTATCCACTCCATTGATTTTTTATATCCCCCTGTTAAGCTTGGTTTTAATATTATATATTGTGGCTTTATAGTTTGTATCAATTTCTCTTTATTGGTTACATCATGTATACCTATTAATTCTTCGTCTAATGCTATGGGTACGGGCGAATTTTCACATAACCTCGCCATTTCATGCGGTTGGTTTGGTTTAATAGGTTGCTCGATGGAATGCAATTCAAATTCAGATAACCGTTTTAATTTATCCAATGCATCGGTTGAAGTAAAAGCTCCATTTGCATCTACCCTCAATTCTACTTGGTTTGCTGAAAAATCTTTCCTGATGGTTTTTAAAAGCTTTATTTCACTTTCAAAATCTATTGCTCCAATTTTCATTTTTAAGCAATTAAAACCCTGTTTCAGCTTTTCCTGTATTTGGTGTTTCATAAAGGATTCATTACCCATCCATATGAGTCCGTTTATATAAATTGAAGTTCTATTTTTTGTAAAATCAGATGGAAATAATAAAAAAGGGTTTTTGTTATTTAATGAAATAAACGCCTGTTCAAGACCAAATTGTATTGAGGGAAATTCAACTAACTCCTTAAAGAGAATTTCTTTTTCCAAATTGATGTTCTTGCAAACCCATTTTAACTTTTGTTCATAATCCGGCCTGTCATCTATGCTTAAGGTGCGTAATATACCACACTCGCCTATCCCCAATTGTTTTTCTTGTTCTAAAAAAATAAACCAGGTTTCTTTTGTATTGAGTATCCCCCTTGAGGTACCACTTGGCTTTTTAAAATTCAGTATATATTTATAGTATGATGCTTTCATTATAATTCAATACTCTCTCCAATATTTAAAAGCATTAAATCCTTTCCTTTATCATAAAATTTCTTTTTGGCAGCTTCATGATCAATTTCAATATATCCGAAAGTATCAAAATGACATCCGAGCACTTTATCACATTCTATAAAATCTGAGGCCATAATAGCATCATCCAATCCCATTGTAAAATTATCCCCTACTGGTAAAACAGCCAGATCGAGTTTAGTCTGCATGGGTATCAATTTCATATCAAATGTGAGAGCAGTATCCCCGGCTATATAAATATTTTTATGTTCACCTTCAATAACAAACCCTCCGGGTTGCCCTCCATAGGTACCATCGGCAAAAGATGAAGAGTGATGAGCTACCACGTATTTTACATTGCCAAATTCAAAATCCCAATTTCCTCCATGATTCATCGGATGGTGATCAAATCCTTTATTTTTATAATACGTGGCTATTTCATAATTTGAAACCACCATTGCCCCGGTTCGCCTCGCTATAGCTTCTACGTCTAACGTATGATCCTGATGTGCATGGGTAATTAAAATATAATCTGCATCGATAGAATTTATATCAATGTGGGAAGCCTTTTCATTTCCTGAAATAAATGGATCAACTAAAACCTGTATGTTTCCAATCTTTAATCCTAAACAAGAGTGTCCGTAAAAAGTTATTTTCATTTTATGACAGTTTTAAATTATTGATAAGTTACAAAATTTGGCCTAGTGCGAATAGCATTGCATATAAAAAAGTACTTAGAGCCAATTTTTTTAATTCCGGGTCCAATTTTTTTGGGTCTTTATTTTTATAAACTCTTATCATGTGAAGTAAAACAGGTATAAATGCAATTATAAAAAGAAAACTTACAACGGATTTAAATCTTATAAAGCCATATATTAAACTAAAAAATAATGCAGTCATTAAGAGGAAATAATGATAGTACCGGGCAGATTTATTTCCTATTTTAACAACCATCGTATTTTTCCCGGATTTTTCATCACTTTCTCTATCTCGCATATTATTAAGGTTTAATACCCCCACACTTAACATTCCCACTGATGCAGCAGGTAAAAACAGTACCCAATCAAGTTTTTTTGCATATAAAAAATAAGACCCAACTACGCTGACTAATCCGAAGAAAATAAAAACAAAAAGATCACCCAGGCCGTTATAGCCGTAAGCTGACTTGCCAACTGTATAGTAGATTGCTGCCGTAATAGCACCCAATCCTAGTATAAAAAAGAATAATGAATAACCAAAGTTCGTTTTTCCAAAAGAAAAATAAATAAGTAAACAAGCAACAAAAAGAGTCAGTATTGTAGTAATAAGGATTGCTTTTTTCATTTCGGGAGCTGAAATTATCCCGCTTTGTAAGGCACGTTTAGGTCCTACCCTATATTCGTTATCAGTTCCCTTAATACCATCGCCATAATCATTGGCAAAGTTTGATAATATCTGAAAGCCAACTGTGGTAAGTATCGCCAGAATGAATATTTTACCCTCAAAGAATCCATCAAATGCAGCAACGCCGCTACCCACAATTATACCTGAAACAGATAGTGGAAGTGTTCGTAACCGGGCTGCCGATATAAATGCTTTGGTTTTATTTGTCATAAAATCAAAGCTATGAAATCCATTTTTTTTCAAAATCAGGTTTTCGTTTTTCCAGAAAAGCATTTCTGCCTTCTTTGGCTTCATCGGTCATATAAGCCAGCCTGGTGGCTTCACCTGCAAAAACCTGTTGTCCGACCATTCCATCATCAGTTAAGTTCATAGCGAATTTTAACATCCGTATAGATGTAGGAGACTTTGCTAATATTTCCTGTGCCCATTCATAGGCTGTTTGTTCTAAGTCTGCATGAGGTATAACAGCATTAACCATTCCCATCTCAAAAGCTTCCTGTGCTGAGTAATTTCTACCAAGAAAAAAAATCTCCCGGGCTTTTTTCTGCCCCACCATTTTTGCAAGATATGCCGATCCGTAACCACCATCGAAGCTGGTAACATCAGCATCAGTCTGTTTAAATATGGCATGTTCTTTACTTGCAAGTGTCAGATCGCATACAACGTGAAGACTATGTCCTCCGCCAACCGCCCAACCGGGCACCACAGCAATTACAACTTTAGGCATAAAACGAATGAGACGCTGAACTTCAAGAATATTTAAACGGTGCCTTCCATCTTCACCTACATACCCTTGTTTCCCCCTGGCTTTTTGATCTCCACCGCTACAAAATGAATATACCCCATCTTTAGTTGAAGGCCCTTCTCCTGTTAATAAAACAACTCCAATGGATGCATCTTCCTGAGCGTCAAAAAAAGCATCATATAACTCACTGGTGGTTTTTGGCCTGAATGCATTTCTTACATTAGGGCGGTTAAAAGCAATACGGGCTACGCCATTGCTTTTTTTATAGGTTATATCTTCAAAATCTTTTACAGTTTTCCAGGTAGGTGTACTCATTTTAGTGTGTAAATTTTATACAAAAATAAGGCTATTTTATATTTTAACTAAACAATATATGCTTTTATCGAATTAGTTGTGTGTTCATAAAAACAATGTACATCTTTGCACTACGATAAGGCAAACCCAAGAATGTTTTTTTTATGAGAGTGGATCAATCAAATTTTGAAGATAAACTTCAGGATTATCAAGTATTCGATTTTGGTACTTTTTACTTTTTTGACGGTGTAATTGTTGGTGAATTAAATGAAGGAATTATTTTCTCTTATAAAGAAGCTAAAAAATTTATAGACCTGGCATTAGAGTATTACGGTCCGGATAAAAATGTTGTATACGTTTCTAACAGGGTTAATTCTTACTCTGTGAGGCCAACAGATTGGGTGAAAATAAATAATTCACTTCAAACTTTAATAGCGGTTGGGGTAGTTCACTACAGTACTTTCTCTAAGAGCATTTTTAACATCGAAAAATTATTTTATAAAAAACCTTTCAAAGGATTTGAATCTTTAGAGGATGCCTATGTTTGGGCAAAACATATAGTTCACCGAGATCGGGCTGTAGTCATTCATTCAGGCAGAGATAAATAAACTCAAACCAGGTAAATACCATCTTCCTTAATAACCACTAATTTTTGTTTATAAAGGTTTCCCAATGCTTTTTTAAATGTTTTTTTACTCATCTGTAATAAATCAGTGATTTCATCTGGGTTACTTTTATCATTCAATCTTAAAAATCCATTTTGCGACCTCAATACATCCAGAATTTTTTCAGCAGAAGGTTCAATATTCTTGTATCCTGATTGTTGAAGTGATATATCCAGCTTATTCCCCGGTCTTATTTTTTTTATATAGCCTATAAGTTTCTCTCCAAGGTTAACTTTTCGGAACAATTCATTATTATAAATTAATCCTTTGTGTTTCTCATTTATAATAACCTCAACACCCAAATCAGTATAACGGGAAATAATCAGGTTTACTTCCTCAGTTTCATGAACTGTTAATTCACTATTGTCAATAAATCTGTTTGTTTTACTTGATCCAACAAGTCTCTCTGTCTCTTCATCCAGGTACATATAAACAAGATACCTTTTACCTGCTTCCATTTTACGGGCCTGTTCCCTAAATGGGACAAATAAATGTTTTTCGAGTCCCCAATCAAGAAATGCACCTATTTGATTTACCTCTTTGACTTGTAATAATGAAAAATGATTAAGTGTTATGTAGGGCTTTAAAGTTGTGGCAACAGGTCGTTCATCATGATCTAAATAGCAAAAAACTTCTATTTCATCTCCTATATCAAAATTTTCAGGAACATACTTATTAGGTAATAAAATATCTTCTCCGTCCTTACTTCCTAAAAACAATCCTACGCTAGTTTCACGCAAAATTTTTAACTTATTATATTGTCCTATATTAATCATGATACTTTTGAAAATTGAATATTGAACTTATTAGGTTTAATAATAAGTCTTTGATTATTTTTTAAAAATTTGAGTGTGAAAAATTAAATATTTATACAAAGTAAAGTTAATTATTTATATTTTTCTTAATTTATAAAAATTAACTATCATCTAAATATATATATTAGTAGATGCAATTATAAACTCAGTAACTCAAATCTTATTCAAAATTATGAAGTTTACCGACTCAGAAGCTTGTAAAAAATTAGGCAAAGATTATACGTTATTATCTCTTGAAACCGGTAATTTTTATTTTTATAAAAATTTGGTCATTGTTGAAATTAATAAGGGTGTCCATTTTACATTCGAATCTTCCCGTGAGTTGGTAGAATTTATTATAAAATTTTATGACTGGAAACCATTTGGATATATATCAAACAGAGTGAATTCTTATAGTACAAATCCTGAAGATTATCCAAAAGTCAATAATTACATTACCAACATTGTTTCTTTTGCCGTTGTAACTTATACCATGACTGCCAAAAACTTCACAATAGTGGAAAAAAAGTTTTGTAATAAACCTTTTCAAAATTTCAATAACCTGTCTGACGCTGTAGAGTGGACGATAGAACAACTGGAAAGCAAAGCTTCTAAGACTACTTAAACTAAAATTTATTTCCCAAAAACTTAAAATAATCTATTAAAACTAAATCATTTAGTTCCCTGGGAGTAAAAATTTCCAAAAGCATTGGATATTTTGATGGTTTGTAAAAATGATTTAGCTTTTTTTCCAGATCAACATCTGAAGAAACTGATAAATATTCAAATCCATGCATTTTACATAAGTGGGAAGCATCTAAATCATGTATTGTTTCAAAGTAGGTGTCAAAATTCTCAGAATCTTTGTTTCCGGGAAGAATCCTAAAGATACCTCCCCCTCTGTTGTTTACCACAATTATTCTGAAGTCCTTTTTAATATAATTATTCCACAGTGCGTTACTATCATAAAAAAAGCCGAGATCTCCTGTAATTAGTAAGGTAGGCTTTTCAGATACTAAAGAGGCTCCTACTGCAGTGCTTGTGCTGCCATCGATTCCGCTTGTACCCCTGTTGCAAAATACCTTTAGAGTTGGGTTAATATTAAATAACTGTGTATAGCGTATAGTTGAACTGTTGCTTAGCTGAAGTTGATAATTATCGGGTATTGATTTTAACACTATATCAAAAGCCTTTAAGTCTGAAAACCCTGTGTTTCTTAAATATTCAGTATGCTTTTTTTCGGTATTTTCTTTTATTGATTTCCAGAAAAGGCGATAATCACTGTCTTGAGGTTCTGCCAATTTCAGGAAAATTTTAAAAAAATTGTTCGGGTGGACCTTAAAGTGTTTTTCGAGGCAAAAAAAAGTATCATAAGCTTTTTTTGAATCTATGTGCCAATGATGTTTTGGTTTATACTTTCTAAAAAATGCTTTTATTTTTTTGGAGACAACCATACCTCCAAAAGTTAAGAGAACATCCGGTTGTAATTTTTTAAATAATTCATCCCTATTAGCAGATAACTCAATCGGAGCTATTATTTTATCAATCCCCGGGAAAAATGAGTCATGATAAATATTTGAAGTTGTTTCAGTAAACACTAATACAGAGTTATCTTCTGCCAGACTATCGAGAATACTATTCTCAATACTATCCGGCGGATGCACTCCTGTTAAAATTATTTTACGGGTCGAAGTATTCCAAATATGGGCATACTTTGTTAATTCCTGTATCGTTAATTCTTCTGATAAATTCACCAAAGAAGTACTCTTTACTTTAACCGGTAATGTATCCGTTACTCCATATAAAGGTTCTTCAAAGGGTACATTAAGGTGTACAGGGCCTTTATGAGCAATTGCAAGGTTAAAAGTCTTGTTTATTTCATTCTCATTGCTTTTTTGAACTTCTTCCTGCAAATTAAAGATATTGTGTGTTTTACCTTCTACCGAACTTCTAAATTCAGTATCGCGAATGTCTGGTTTTAAATTTGCTGAATAAACAATATGTTTTTCAAATATATTATCCTGCCTGATGGTTTGTCCGTCACCTATATCTATTGCATATGGAGGCCTGTCCGCTGAAATTATGACCAGTGGGATATCACTATAAAACGCTTCAGAAACTGCCGGATAATAATTAAGCAAAGCAGACCCCGATGTACATACAACTGCAACAGGCTGCTGTAGCTGTTGTGCAATCCCTAATGCAATGAAAGCTGCACTCCGCTCATCAATAATGCTGTAGGTTTTAAAGAAAGGGTTTTCAGTAAAGCCAATAGTTAATGGTGCATTCCTACTTCCCGGTGAAATTACAATATGCTGAATATTTTTTAATCTACAGAGCTGTACTATGGTTGACGCAAGCGGAATTTTCGGGTATTTCATCAATAATTATGAAGTATCTTTTTTGTGATTGTAAAAATACTGAATAAAAATGTTTAAAACAGTACTTTCTTCATCACTTTTGTTTTGTTAACAGTTTCATTCCATTCACTTTCCAAATCTGAACTTTTTGTGATCCCACCCCCCACATAAATAATTGCCTGAGTATCTAAAATTTTCATACATCTAAGATTTACATAAAGATTAGAAATCCTGTTAGTATAGTTTGGTTTTTCGGTTTTTTCTTCAATCTTGTCCTTCTTATTTTTCTTCTTTGCTGCTTTTATATCTTCTTCATTCCCTTCTTCTTCTTCATCTTCATTAATTTTAAATCTGGGAATATTTAACTCTCCTAAAAAACCTGTGTAAAATTCACGGTCATAATTTTCATTTTGGATTATAAATTCCTTGGCTTTATCGGTTGGTAATCCGCAAACTGCGGGTGTAGGATGCAAAGTTTCAATTAAACTTTGAATGGAAAAATCGGCGCTTTCTATTTTTCCTTTAATATCCGTTCGTAAATGAAGTACGTTTCCTGCCTTTACCGTAAAGCGTGGTGATACTTTCAGGTCATGGTCTTCATTTCTCAATTTATTAATGATCGAATCTACGACTAATTGCTGTTCATCAATTTCTTTTTCTCCCCATTCTACTTCCATAAAGTCCATAAAGGGTTGAGTTCCGGCAAGAGCCATTGTTTTAAACTGATTTTCTTCAATATTCAGTAAAGTTTCAGGAGTAGCACCCATCCAGGTGCCAATTTTAGGATGATACCATACATATACAAAAGCCCCGGGATATGTGTTTAAAAGTTTTTTGAGTATGGTCATGATATTTTTATCTGTCATATCTACTTTTTCTGCACGCGATACCACCACTTTTACAATTTCATTTTTATGTATGGCATTTAAAGCATTTTGAACCACCTTGTTATGGTCTACTTTTCTTAACGGGAAATGGAGAGGCTCTGATACATCCATAAGGGATTTATCATGGGTTTCAGATTTTATAAAAAAAGTTGAGACAGGTTTTGCATTTGAAAGTGGAATAATAATGGGTTTAGCCTTATCCGTATCAAACGGAGAAAAAATAAAACCACTTTCAGAGTAATCTTTTACCCTGTTTAGTTTATTATCATTTTGAAGGATAGCATGTATGATCTCCTCTTCCGGCTTTTTATAAACTGTGAAGGGGAGTTTATTTTCAATTTGAATTTGAATACGGTCAAAAAAATCTTCCAAAGAAATCATAATCAGTTTATTTTTTTGGAAGCGCTATGGTTGTGAGCTTACAGAAAGAAATTAAATTTTCGTTTTCATCTCTTACTTTTATATCCCACAGTTGGGTAGTTCTTCCCTTGTGTAAAATTTCGGCTCTGGCATAAACATAGCCATCCTTAGCACTTTTAACATGATTAGCGGCAATTTCTATTCCTCTGATAAAATATTCTTTAGAGTTTAAAAAAATTGCTGAGGCAACACTTCCAACACTTTCTGCCAGGGCTATAGTAGCCCCTCCATGTAGAACACCATCGGGCTGATGTACTTTTGATGTTACAGGCATTTTAGCAACTATATAGTCTTCACCCATATCTACAAATTCTATATTCAATGTTTCCATGAGTGTATCTTTACACATAGTATTGCATTCCAAAAGAATTTTTTCCTTATCAAAGGTCATATTTAATAAATTTACATTAGCTAAAATACAAACCAAACCTTAATAAAGGAAAAAGAAACCTTATTTAAAATTTTATAATGAACACATTTATTTTGGAAAATGATACTGCAAGGTTAGAACCTTTAACTCTGGAAAATTATCATAATTTAAATGAGGTAGCAGCTGAAGAAGACCTTGTACAATATTCTCCTTCTGATATTGAAACTCCCGAAAAACTAAATAATTATGTAAAGAACGCCTTGGTAGATACAAAAAATAAAACTGCGATAGCTTTTATAATTTTTGACAAGAGAGCAAAAAAATATGCCGGATGTACTAGGTATATGAACATTGATTACACTAACAAAGTCCTGGAAATAGGGTCAACATGGATAGGAAAGGAATACCAGGGAACCGGCCTCAATACAAGTGTGAAACGTTTAATGTTAGATCATGCCTTTGATGTTATGGGTTTTGAAAAAGTGGAATTCAGGATTGATGAAAGAAACATCTGGTCCAGGAAAGCAGTTGAAAAACTGGGTAGCACATTAGAGGGAATTCTTAGAAAAAATGTATATCTGAAAAATGGTTATAAAAGGAATACTTGCTGCTATGGAATTTTAAAAGAAGATTGGAAAGCACAGTTATGATTGAGTAACAAGATATTGCTCAAAAAATTTAATCAATGTAATATTCAATCCAAAAAATATTCTATCTCCCTGGTTACGGAATTATTAGATTTTTTTTCAGTCTTTCGAATCCAGTTAACCGGTTTTGCAGAATCCTTTCCAAAGTCTTCATATTCATATTCATAAATAGATTTTCTAAGTAAAGTTCCTTTTTGAAACTCCCTTTCTTCGATTATATCACCATGTTCATTGTAAATGTATGTTTTTTTGGTTTTGGAATAATACCGGTATGGATTTTTGCTGCCTGCTTGTAATTTTTCTTCAAATTTGACTTTTCCGGTACTGTCAATAAACCTTAAGTGAGCCATATCCGGTTGATTATTAGCATACATAGCTTTAAGTTCTTCATAAGCACCTTCCTTATGATCAATCTTGGGGGTTAACTTTTTAATCACTTTTACTGTATCCACCCCGGCCAGATGAACTTCTTTAATAACTTCTCCTTTATCATCTGTTTCATAAACTATATCTGTTTCATTGATACCTTTATCATTGTTCCTTGTAATTTTTATTAACCGGTTGTCTTTATCATATATATATTTATAAGTGTCAAAAAGTTGGTTTTTAAAATTCACTATTCGTTCGGTAATTGTTTTTCCCTGTGGATTTATGTGTATCTCATAAGCATGGGCAAGAGATACAGATTTATCGAGTTCCCCATCATTGTAAACTTCAATATTTTTCTGGATTAAAGCTTTATCCTTTATAGTATAAACAGTGATATTATAATCTTCTTCGCCGTAACGGGTAATGGCTTTGGTTAATACGCCCTCCTGGTTAAAGTAGAATTCTTCATTGCCATAATCTGCAGAAACAATACAATGCTGTACTTTTCCTTTTAGATTGTAATCTTTTAAAGTGATGGAATTGAGTTCCTGTGAATTAGATAAGTTCCACGAGAAAACAAAAATCAGGGACAAGAAAAACCGGGTAAAATAATTAAAGTAGTTTTTATTCATTTATTTGGTGGCTTTTTTCAAATGTATCTAACTTTTAGGAGTTATACAACTTTGATTATCATATTTTTTACTAAAAAAACCGCAGGGAAAATTACCTGCGGTTCTGTAAACATTCTATACATTAAAGATTGATGCTTAATCTAATTACTTCACTTCTTCAAAATCTACATCCTGAACATCATCTCCTTCTTTAGCTTCAGACTCACCTGAATCTCCGGAATTTTGGGTAGGATCTCCAGCTGCACCACCTTGTTGTGCATCAGCCTGTGCTTTGTACAATTCTTCAGATGCTGTTTTCCATGCTTCATTAATCTTATCTAAAGCAGGTTGAATTGTATCGACATCCTTAGATTCATATGCTTTCTTTAATTCTCCTAAAGCATCTTCAATAGGTTGTTTTTTATCGGCAGACAATTTATCTCCAAACTCTTTTAATTGCTTTTCAGTCTGGAAAATCATTGCATCAGCTTCATTCAACTTATCAACTTTTTCTTTTGCTTTTTTATCGGCTTCCGCGTTTGCTTCGGCTTCACTCTTCATTTTTTGTATTTCCTCTTCTGTTAAACCGGAAGAAGCTTCAATTCTGATATTTTGTTCTTTATTTGTTCCTTTATCTTTAGCCGAAACATTAATTATACCATTGGCATCAATATCAAAAGTCACCTCAATCTGTGGTACACCTCTTGGTGCAGGCGGAATTCCGTCCAGGTGGAATCGTCCGATAGTTTTATTGTCTGTTGCCATTGGCCTTTCACCTTGCAATACATGAATTTCTACTGAAGGCTGGTTGTCTGCGGCAGTAGAGAACACTTGGGACTTCTTGGTAGGTATAGTAGTGTTTGCCTCAATTAATTTGGTCATTACACCTCCCATAGTTTCAATTCCTAATGAAAGTGGTGTAACATCTAGAAGCAATACATCTTTTACATCTCCTGTTAACACACCACCCTGAATTCCGGCTCCAATAGCTACCACTTCATCCGGGTTTACGCCTTTAGAAGGTTTTTTGCCGAAGAATTTCTCAACTGCTTCCTGTACGGCAGGAATTCTAGTGGATCCTCCAACCAAAATAATTTCATCAATATCACTTTTAGAAAGTCCGGCTGCTTTTAAAGCAGTTTCACAAGGTTTAATAGTTCTTTTTACAAGATCATCTATCAATTGTTCGAACTGTGATTTTGTAAGTGTTCTTACCAAGTGTTTTGGTCCGCTTTCAGTTACAGTTATATACGGTAAATTAATTTCTGTTTGAGTAGATGAGGACAGCTCAATTTTAGCTTTCTCAGCGGCTTCTTTCAAACGTTGAAGCGCCATTGCATCTTTACGCAAATCTACCGATTCGTCTTTTTTAAACTCATCTGCCAACCAGTTAATGATTTTCTCATCAACATCATCACCACCCAAATGGGTATCACCATCAGTTGACAATACTTCAAATACTCCATCACCTAATTCAAGTATAGACACATCATGCGTACCACCACCAAAGTCAAAAACAACTATTTTCTGATCTACACTTTTCTTATCTAAACCATAGGCTAATGCGGCGGCTGTAGGCTCATTGATAATCCTTTGGACTTTTAAACCTGCAATTTCACCAGCTTCCTTTGTTGCCTGACGTTGAGAGTCATTAAAATAAGCTGGAACAGTAATTACAGCTTCACTTACGGAATGTCCCAAATAATCCTCGGCTGTTTTCTTCATTTTTTGAAGAATCATAGCCGATAATTCCTGTGGAGTATATAAACGTCCATCAATATCAACCCGTGGAGTGTCATTTTCGCCTTTTACTACTTTATAAGGAACCCTTTCAGCCTCTTTTTTAGACTCCGAGTACTTATTCCCCATAAAACGTTTTATTGAGTATATGGTTTTATGAGGATTGGTAACGGCCTGTCGTTTTGCAGGGTCACCCACCTTTATTTCGCCTCCTTCAACAAAAGCTATTACCGATGGTGTTGTTCTTTTTCCTTCTGCATTAGGTATTACTACCGGCTCATTACCTTCCATTACTGAAACACATGAGTTGGTAGTTCCTAAGTCTATTCCAATAATTTTACTCATCTTTATTTTATTATAGTGTTTGAAATTCTTTTTATTTTGACTTGTATATGACAATGATTATGCCATTGGGGAAAATATGACAAGGTGGCAGATGGCGGTGTTAATTATTAAGAGTTAATGGTTAATTGGTGTACGTTGTACGTCCCTGATATAGGTTGACTACCGATTACTTTGTTTAATCGTGTAACCGTTGAATCGTGTAATCGTGAAACTGTTAATTGCTAATTTCTTTCAATTTCATTACCACAAACTTGCCAGCCGAAGGTATTGGTTTGGAGTTTGGAGTTGGTATGTATCAGATATATGTTTTACTATAGATTTGTTGTTGAATCGTTTGACTGTCAATAGAATTAAAAATGTATCTATTCTCTATTATCTTTTCTCTATTTTCTTCTCTTCTGAAACAACTCTGAACTCTGCATCCTAAATCCATTGACTCGTGTAATTGTGTGATTGTTAATTATTAATTGGTTTTTAGCTTTATAAAATAAGGATCGCATTTTTATCTGAAATAACTTTTTATAAAAAGTAAAGTTTACTTTACATTTTCAAATTTTTTTATATATTTGTGTCAAGTTTACTTTACATTTAAAACAAATCAAATATGAAAAATTCAAAAGAAAATTGGACTAAGCAAACAAAAAAGAATACGCATCGTCTGTTTTATTGGACCATAACCTGGACATTGTCTGTGGCTTTAGCTCAGTTTGGAGCTATATATTTGTGGGATTATCATCCAATAATCTCTACAATTGCCATCATTTTTAATTTTTTATTGGGAATAGGATTAATTCTTATTAATAAAAAATATTTAGAAGGATTGGATGAGATGCAACGAAAAATTCAGTTAGATTCTATGGCAATATCTTTAGGGTTGGCACTTATACTTGGTGTAACTTATTCGTTATTAGATAGTATAAATATAATTTCTTACGATGCTGAAATTTCACATCTTCTTATTACTATTGGATTAACTTACATAGCAGGGATTGTTATAGGAACTATAAGATACCAATGAAAAACAGAATTAAAGAATTGAGGTCAGAACATAATATGACGCAGGCTCAACTAGCCGATGAGCTTTCTGTATCAAGACAAACGGTAAATGCCATTGAAAAAGGTAAATTTGACCCCAGCTTACCCCTTGCATTTAAATTGGCTAATTTGTTTAAGTTATCTATTGAAGATATTTTTGATAATAAATAAATGATAAAACATCAAAATTGATAAACTATGTGGTTAATCCAGGCACCCCTCTTTTCTACGAGTATCAACTAAATGAAATATTTTCCAGGTACCATTTTCATTCATGAGCTGAAAAGAATTAACCCCACAATGACTAAACTTCTCATTGTACCAGAATTCATAAGGTGTCCATACATTGGCCATATTTCCGTCTAATTGAATATTGAACAGAAGCAAACGCTCATCCCAACGTTCTGTAGAAGGCCTGTTTGCGATCGCATTTAAAAATTTATCTGTTTCTTCCTGGTGCAGTTTATCGTTACCTTGTTCATCCTTAAATACTGTCTGCAAAATAAGGTCTTTATGAATAGTTTTATTTATTGCAGATGTATCCCCGGAGTGAAATCCTTCAAAAAATTTCATGATAGCCTGTTTTACTTCTTTTTTTTGCTCATTATGTGTATCATACTCCGCCTTTCGTTGTGAAAATGAGGTTAAAGAAACTAACATAGTAATAATAACAAAGGCATGTCTCATGATCATTTTAATTTAATATGTAACGTACAATACAATGTTTTAATATTGCAATTAAAGAAAAGTTTGCCAAAACCATTACATTTGTTGTAGTTAAAATGAAAGTCATGTCTGTTGCAAAAAACGAGTACAAGAGAGTTACGGTAAAATCTTTAGTTGATATGAAGCAAAACGGAGAAAAGATCTCCATGCTTACCGCTTATGATTATTCCATGGCAAAAATTGTAGACGGATCCGGCGTTGATGTAATACTTGTAGGTGATTCTGCCAGTAATGTAATGGCCGGACACGAAACTACTCTCCCTATTACTCTCGATCAGATGATTTATCATGCCTCATCAGTAATAAGAGGTATAAACAGGGCTTTGGTTGTTGTAGACCTTCCGTTCGGAAGTTACCAGTCTGACCCAAAAGAAGCTTTGCGTTCTGCCATCCGTATTATGAAGGAAAGTGGCGGCCATGCAGTCAAGATGGAAGGAGGCAAAGAAATAAAAGAGTCCGTAAAAAAAATATTAAATGCCGGCATACCGGTTATGGGACACCTCGGGTTAACTCCCCAATCTATTTATAAATTTGGCACTTATACAGTACGAGCTAAGGAAGAACAAGAGGCTGACAAACTAAAAGAGGATGCTAAATTACTTGAAAGAATCGGGTGTTTTGCCATTGTATTGGAAAAAATTCCTGCCATGCTTGCCAAAGAAGTTGCCGATAGTGTCTCAATACCAGTTATTGGAATTGGTGCGGGTAACGGAGTAGACGGACAGGTTTTGGTACTTCATGATCTTTTAGGCATTACACACGAATTCAGTCCCAGGTTTCTGCGCAGGTACATGAATTTATATGAAGATATGACCCAGGCCATTTCCCAATATGTTACTGATGTCAAATCATTAGATTTCCCAAATGAGAAGGAGCAATATTAATTTTAGTTATCTTTGCTACCGTAACCAAAAACCTACTATTTATGAAGCAATTTCTTTTTATTTTGATTTTCAGCACCCTATTCTCCGGTTGCGACTACTTCCAGAAGAAACAAACAGACATAAAAAAAGAAACTGTTAAGTCTATTTCCCAAAACACAAATGATTTAGTAATTAAATTAACTTCTCCAATAGATACCACACACCAGGTGCCTTCATACTTATACAACGAAATCGATTTTATGATTAATGACTCTGTTAGTCTTTTTAATTATAAATCCGAAAAAGAAAATATAATTGGTTACCAGGATAAAATATGCGAAATTTATTCAAACCTTTTTATTTTTAAACTTGATGATTCCCTCAATCCAAATAAATACCTGATTTTTAAAAAGGAAATGGACAAAATTGAATATTATGGTATTACAGAAAACGTTTCAGGAGAAATTTTTGGTGATGTTGATTATGACGGAAAATTTGAAATAGGCGGCTATACCACTTTCCATACTGATTCTTTAATTTCAAGAGGAAAATATGTAAATAATAATTTTAAAGTGTATGAATTAAACGACTCTATAAGAAGGGATAAAAACATTGAATTAAAGTTTTTTATAACTATTGATTCATTACAATTAGCTGAAATAAAGCATAAAGTATTTGACCTGGGAATTACTCTTTTTGAAAAAGACTGTAGCGTTGGCTGTGAATGCGATTGTGGGACTGGCTCTATAATATTCCTTGATAATGACAAATTTATTGAAAGCTTTTACTGTATGCCCGATATGGATTATTATACAGGCTCATACAAATACCGAAATAATAAAATATCACTTACATACAAAAGCAGGTCTTTGGTTTATACACCACTCAATGATGAAGTTTTTAATGAGTATGAATTAAAAGTAGATACAATATTAACCACCAAACAAGATTTTGATTTACTTATTTGCAACGATTCTATTATAATTTTTAAAGGAAAGGATTCCTATTTAAAAGAAGCTGTAAATATGAAATTTGATGATGTTGTTGCTCAATATAAAAACAACGATGTTTGGAACATGTTAGAAATTGATGGACCCTATAAAGAAAAACAAGCTGAACCAAAATCCAAGCCAAAAACAAAAGCTAAATCCAAATCAAAGTCAAAAAAATAATCTTCAGGTCCTGTTTGAAGATAATCACCTTATTATTATAAACAAGCGTGTGGGAGATATTGTACAGGGGGATAAAACAGGTGATAAACCTTTAAGCGAAGTAGTAAAAGAATATATTGCCGATAAATATAATAAGCCGGGTAATGTATACCTGGGTGTGGTACACCGACTGGATAGGCCTACCAGCGGTATTGTACTATTTGCTAAAACATCAAAAGCCTTACCTCGTTTAAATAAGCTTTTCAAAGAAAAGGAGGCTAAAAAAACATATTGGGCCGTTGTAAAAAATAAACCGCCTAAAGATGCAGATACCCTGATTCACTGGTTGAAAAAGAATCCGAAAAATAATAAATCCACCCCCTATCCAAAAGAGGTTCCGGAAAGTAAAAAAGCTATCCTGGATTATAAGATTATTAAAAAACTAGACTCTTATTTTTTATTGGAAATCAATTTACAAACCGGAAGGCATCACCAGATACGAACTCAGTTAGCAACTATCGGGTGCCCAATAAAAGGAGATTTAAAATATGGTTTTGACCGAAGTAATTCGAATGCAGGTATTCATTTACATGCCAGGAAACTGGAGTTTATTCACCCTGTAAAAAAAGAAAACCTGGTTATTGTAGCTCCTCCTCCACCGGATCCTGTTTGGGATGCCTGTTTGTAGTTTTATAGGAAACGACCCCTTCTATTATTACTGCCGCTAAAATTAAACCCCCACCAATCAGGGTGATTAGAGAAGGGTATTCTTTTAGAAAAATTAAGGCTATTAATATTCCGAAAACAGGCTGCATACTGCTCATAATACTTGCCGTTGTAATTGAAAAATGCCTGAAACTCATTAAAAATAACGTATGCCCCACACATGTTGTAAATAAAGCCAGTGTAGCTAAAGGAATCCAATTTTCCGTAAGTCCTGGAGTGCCATATACAAACAGTAAAGGAAATAATAAAATACTGATGATAAAAACCTGGTAGAACATCAATGAAAAGCCATTATACTTTTCAACTTTAGGTTTCATAAGTATATTACGTAGTGAATAACATAATGCAGAAAAAACACCAAATCCTACAGCTTGAGTGTACCGATTGTCAAAGCTAAAATCAGGTACTAAAAAATAAATACCAATTAAAACCAAAACCCCCAACCCAAAATGATACATTTTAAATTTTGTTTTCAAAATAACCGGTTCCAGAAAGGACGTGAGTACGGGGTAGGTATAAATGGATAACATACCTATTGCAACATTAGAGAGTTGTAATGCATAAAAATAGGTGATCCAATGACCACCAAAAAGAATTCCTCCTAGGGCAATTTTGCCTAGATCCGCTTTACTGTAAATTTTTAGACTATACTTTTTCCACCTGCAAAACACATAAAGAAGAATAGCTGCTAAAACAGCTCTCCAAAAGATTGTAAGTTCCGGAGGTAATTTAATATACCTGCCCAGAGCACCTGAAGTACTTATAATAAGTATTGCTGTGTAAAATTCAATAAAGCGTGATAAAGTAATTTTTTTTTGCATGAATTTACCGGATCAGTTCCTTTGCCTTTTCCTTTATTATATCACCAACGGGCTTATTTTCTATTTTACTTTCCAACCACGATATAATATCTAAATAAAGAAATGCACGTTTTTCGTAAGGATGGTCTTCATACTTCTTTAAACGACTGTGTAATTTTTTAAATTCACTTTTTAATTCATGCGGGTAAATATTGCCAAGATTCCTTAAGAATTTTATCATTTCCTTTTGTACCTCATGCAGGTCATTCATTTTTAATAAAAACTTATAGGTGCTTTTTAACTGTACTTCCAGATGATAATCCATTCCTGCCTCATAATGTGCCACGAGACTCAATACACGTGCAAAACACATCAGGTCTTCCCGCATAGTAAGGTTTCTGTTGTCAATAATCTTTTTGAGGTAAGAAATACAGGTGCGGTTATCACCCAATCCGAAATATAGGCATGCAATTTTATAGTAGAATACCATTACATGATGCTCATCTATTTTATTTTTATGCTGCTTCAATCCTTTTAAAACAGTGCTTTCCATGTATAAGCCTTCTTCAAAAGAGCCTTCAAGAAAGTGCAAATTAAATTTATTGCTGTTTATATAGAGAAATGAAAGAACTTCAAGGTTATCATTTTTTGGAAATCTCTCATCTATAATCGTTTCTTCTAACCGTGCAAGGGATTCTTTAAACTGTGACCTGTATTTGATATAATAAAGCGATTCTAACAAATAATTATTCCCCTTAAGAAAAAAAACAGGGTTTAAATAAATCATTTCCTGATTCTCGTAAAAAAGGTCTACCCACTTGCTTGAATACTTATAGCAGGAAAGAAAATCCTGTGTTAAAAAGCTATACCACAAATGTGCTTTATACAGCCAAAGTTTTTCCCTGAAACCCAATTCTTCCATAGTAAACTGAGGCATTCTTGCATTAAAATAGCTGGTTACCCATTTAAATTCCTCGTCACTTTTTACATAGCCGAATTTTAGCATCACTCCGTATAATTGCAGGGATAAATTAGAAAGTTTGCTGGCAATAACGTTTTGCATACTCAATTCCTTTGCCTGTATAGCCAGTTCGTCTGCCCTTCCACTAATACTCCTTGTAATATATTGAGTTTCAATAACCTTTTCAAGTTCTACTATTTCATATGCAATAACTTTCTCTTCATTTTCAATAGCCATGGTTTTGGCTTTGTCCAATATTTTAAGACTTTGCTTATACAGGCCTTTATGGTAAAGTATTGTAGCAAAATCAAGTTGTTCGCGTATTTGGATACGGATGTTCTGATTTACGGGATTAAGCCTTAAGCTTACTAAAATTTGTTTGTATAAATGTGCTTTTAAGTTGGATAATTGTTGTTTCTTTACAATACCGCTACCTAATATTTCAGCTTCATTATAATCATTCATTTTTTCTAGAAGATTAAAAAGGGCCAGAAATTTGGCATCGGCATTTACGCCAAGTCGGTTTACATAAAGCTTAAATTGCCTTTTTTCGGACTTGGATAGTGATTTTATAAGGATGAATAATGTATCTTTTTGGGTACTTGTCATTGTAAAAAAATAGTCATTAAAACTTTGATTTTCATATCTTTGTAAATCATCTATTTTAATTAAGCATTGTAAAAAAGATAACCGAAGTTAGCTTTTTAAGAACACAAAATATAAATTCGTATAAGAAAGTTCAAATTACGTTAAAAATTCAAGATGAATAAAGATCTGGTCCAAATATTTGATACAACCTTAAGAGACGGCGAACAAGTTCCCGGATGTAAATTAAATACCGAGCAAAAATTAGTCATTGCAGAAAGACTGGATATGCTTGGCGTTGATATCATTGAAGCAGGTTTTCCTATTTCAAGCCCCGGTGATTTTAAATCCGTAGAAGAAATATCTAAACTCGTTAAAAACGCTGCAGTATGCGGACTCACCCGGTCCGTAAAAAAAGATATTGAAGTTGCTGCTGAAGCGCTTAAATATGCAAAAAGGCCACGCATCCACACCGGTATAGGCACTTCAGACTCTCATATTCAATTTAAATTTAATACAACTAAAGAAAAAATTATAGAACGTGCTGTCGATGCAGTGAAATATGCAAAAACATTTGTTGAGGATGTAGAGTTTTATGCCGAAGATGCCGGCCGTACGGATAATGAATTCCTTGCCCGAGTCTGCGAAGCTGTCGTCAGGGCCGGGGCAACTGTGTTAAATATTCCTGACACTACAGGCTATTGCTTACCTGAAGAATACGGAGAGAAAATTAAATATTTAAAAGAAAATGTAAAAGGCATTGAAAAAGCTATTCTTTCGTGCCACTGCCACAATGACCTCGGGTTAGCCACTGCGAATTCAATTTCGGGTGTAAGAAATGGAGCAAGGCAAATAGAATGTACTATAAACGGTATCGGAGAACGTGCCGGAAATACAGCCCTGGAAGAAGTAGTCATGGTACTTCGCCAGCACCCCACTTTAGGCTTGGATACACGAATCAATTCACAACTATTATATTCTACCAGCAAACTGGTATCCGAAAGTATGGGTATGCCAGTACAGCCAAATAAAGCCATTGTTGGCGCAAATGCATTTGCACACAGTTCAGGTATTCATCAGGATGGTGTTATTAAAAACCGGGAAACCTATGAAATCATAGATCCTGCAGATGTTGGGGTAACCGAATCCGCAATTGTACTTACGGCAAGGAGTGGACGTGCAGCTTTAGCTTACCGGGCCAAAAAGGTAGGTTACGAGTTAACAAAACTTCAATTGGATATTGTGTATGAGGAATTTGTAAAATTTGCTGATAATAAAAAGGAAATCAATGATAAGGATATTCATGAAATAATCGAAGCAAGTAAGCTTTTAAACTTTAACTAAACCCCCGCTTATGATACTTAATATAACTGTTCTGGCAGGTGACGGAATTGGTCCTGAGGTAACCAGGCAGGCAGTTAAAGTATTAAAAGCCGTGGGAGAAACATTCAATCATACATTCCATTTTCACGAAGCATTAGTGGGTGCTGCCGCGATTGAAAAAACCGGAAATCCTCTACCTGATAAAACTATACAACTATGTCTTAAAAATGACGCTGTTCTGTTTGGGGCTATTGGTGACCCTAAGTACGATAATGATCCGGAGGCAAAAGTACGCCCCGAAGATGGCTTACTGTCTATACGCAAATCGCTGGGCTTGTATGCTAATATACGCCCTATAAAATCATATCCTACCCTTATTGAAAAATCACCCCTTAAAAAAGACAATATTGAGGGTGTAGACTTTGTAATTTACCGGGAGCTCACAGGAGGTATTTATTTTGGTCAGAAAAAGTTGAGTGACGATGGTTCTCATGCATCCGATATGTGTGAATATTCCGAAAGTGAAATAGAACGCATTGCACATTTGGCTTTTAAAACCGCCAGAGGTCGCAGAAAAAAAGTCACACTTGTAGATAAAGCCAATGTATTGGAAACCTCCAGGTTATGGAGAAAAACTGTTACTTACCTCGCTAAAAGTTACAGTGATGTAGAACTAGACTGTTTGTATGTTGATAATGCGGCCATGCAAATGATCTTAAATCCAAAACAATTTGATGTTATACTAACTGAAAACATGTTCGGAGATATAATTTCAGACGAAGGAAGTGTGATAGCAGGCTCTATAGGTCTATTGGCTTCTGCTTCAGTAGGCGACGAAAATGCCTTATTTGAACCCATTCACGGCTCATATCCGCAAGCTAAAGGGAAAGACATAGCCAATCCTATTGCTTCCATTTTATCTGCTGCAATGCTGCTTGAGCATTTTAAACTACATGACGAATCCCGGGCAATTCATAAAGCAGTTGAAAGAGCATTAGAACTCAATATAGTAACCTCCGATATTGATAAAAAAAGTAAAAACGGAACCAAAAAAGTTGGAAACTTTATAGCCGATTATATTGCCAACTCAGACGACATAAACTACAACCAGGAAAATATCGATTTCGGGCAGTCTACTATTATATAATATATCCGGACATTCTTAGATGTAATATATCCCCACAAGGGTTTCAAAACCTTGTAGGGTTCAAGAACAAAAAATCGATATTAAATATTAATTTTTGAAAGAAAATTTATCCAGAAAAAATGAAACTTTTCCGTTTCTATTGTCATTTAATTAACACTAAATCATTGTATGTAAAGCTCTCATTTATTAATTTCGTTATAAGATAAGAAATCAATGTTAGATTATTATAAAATAAAAGATTCAGAATTCACACCTAAATCTCCTGATGAAGAGCGATATATCGCATCTCTTTCCCTTAATGATTTCAGACATCTCGATAAAATAATTGCATATAGCAAAGAAATTGATGCAGAAATCAAACCTTTTGAAGACCACAGAATTAGCAGTGACAAAGTAGAAAAGTTGCTTTTGTTTTGTGATGAAGTATTGGCTGCTAACAAAAAAAACCTAGAAGTATTTAATGCCTGTACCAAACTTAAAAATATCCTGAAGGAGAGCTACAAAAGCAAATCCGGGATGATATTGTTTTATGAATAATCTGGAAACAAAAATAGAAGTATAAAAAAAGCCTGCGTTTGCAGGCTTTTTATAAATTCAAGAGTAATTTTTAATCATAAATAATTTAGCTTTTAACAATTGCTTGAGCTCTTCGCTCCTGCTCGATATTAGATATATCATATCCGCCAAATCTCTTCATATAATAGCGTAAAGATGTACCGTAAGCATCGGTAAAATTGTACGTACCGTAAGAACGAAGGTATTTTTTAACATTTCCCGCTCCACCTAAATGGGCTGCTGCTAAAATTCCGGACTCGGTAATTTTTATGCCTCCTATGGTTTTGCCTACAAAACGTTGAATATCCTTCCGGAGTATCCATTTGTTTCTTCTAAGGTTAGCCATAAAGACTTCTTCCTGTAATTCCGGGTTATTAATAAACGATTGAACATCATAAATTCCAACCATTCTCAGGGTAGAAGCACCGAACTGGTACTTACCCATGTATCCGAATTTATTAATAACTGAGTAATCTCCACGCGATTCCTTGAAAGCCAATGCTTCTCTGAACCCGTTAAACGACCTGCCCAGGAAGGGCGGCGATGCTACATCTGTCACATAATCAGTATTAACCAAATAATCCATAGGCTGGTTAACCTGAAAGTTCTTGTGAACAGAAACTTTTTTATAAGTAAATCCTAAGTTTGTAAATAAGATAACAGCAACTAAAAAGGGGACTTTTAATTTGCTTACTCTCATAGATTTCAATTTCTTTGAGACTTCTGTTAATTTAAATATATGAGTTAATGTAAAATTAACCCATACTTAACTGCTCAAAATTTTACGGTGCAAAGATAATGCTTAATTTAACAAGTTTACTACTACCTTCGTTAAAAGGTAGTTAAATTACGATATAACCCCTTATCTCCTAATATTTTGGGTACTAAGCCACCGGATATACTGACGTTTATTCTGATTATGCTGGGCCAGTGTTTTAGCAAATATGTGGTATCCGAAGTCCTCTGTATTTGCTACAAAGTAGTAATATTCGTGTTCTTCGGCATTTAACACTGCATCTATTGACGATATATCGGGCATAGTGATCGGGCCGGGGGGTATCCCTGTATATTTATATGTATTATATGGTGAATCTAATTCCAGGTCTTTATACAACACTCTTTTAATAATCGTATCATATCTTCCGGTATGTTTTTTAATGGCATAAATAACCGTAGGATCCGCCTGTAACAACATATTCGCCTTTAACCTGTTCAGGTAAACCCCTGCAACTCGTGGCCTTTCATCTACTTTTGCAGTTTCTTTTTGAACAATGGCGGCAAGTGAAATAACCTTTTCTTTAGAAAGTCCCAATTCTTCTGCCTTTCTAAGTCGTTCTTCGTTCCAGAAGTTATTGTATTCCTTTAGCATTCTTTCCCTGAATTTTTCCGCAGAAGTATTCCAAAAAAACTCATAACTATTTGGAATATAAGGTGTTAATTTAGTATCCTCTGTTAATCCTATTTCATTAAGAAAAATTGAATCATTAAAGGCATTTAAAAGTGAAAGACTGTCTGCTTCTATTTGTACTGCAATTCTACCGGCCAGGTTTTCCAGGCTTTCCTGGTTATTAAAAGATACATTTACCGGAAGGTTTTGACTCCTGAGGGTATTTACAATATCATTGTTGTTCATCCCTTTTTTAATTGCGTACTTACCAGCTTTCACATTTGATATATAGCCTTTTTTTTCGGCAACTGTTTCAAAAGTGTTTACATTTTTTAAAAGAGGTGTTAATTGCTCCTTTACTTCATCAAAAGTAGCATTGGTAGGTATATAAACATGCGCAATATCATTATTAAATGCCGTATTGGGTGAAAAGATAGAAGTGTATATATTATAAACAATAATTCCCCCAATCATGACTCCCAGCAGGGCTACAGCTAGTACTATTTTTTTTATGTACATTAATTATTGAGTTTTTGATATAAAATTTCACTTTTATATGTTCCGGAAATAAGGTTCCAATCCTTTTTAACTCCCACTTTTTTAAAACCCAGACTCGTAAACAGTTTTATACTCGCTTTATTATCTTCGGAAATATTTGCATAAACCTGGTGCAAATCCAGGTGAGAAAACGCATATTCAACCAGTAAACTTACAGACTCAGTACCCACACCTTTACCCCTGCTCTCCTTTTCTAAAATTACGATTCCTATTCCGGCTCTTTTATTTTTAGGGTTAAAATCAAATAGATCAACAAAACCCAATACTTCTTTTTTATAATTTGAAATTACCAACCGCAATTGCTTTACTTCATAAATATCTTTATGGCTGTTTTTCAGGTATTGTTTTAAAATATATTTTGAATAAGGAACAATAGTTTCACTTACCTCCCAAACGGATTCGTTATTCTCCAGCCTGTAAAGAAAATCAAGGTCCCGCGGTTCCAAAGCCCTTAAAAAAATATTTTTACCTGAAAGTGTTACCATTCCAATTCTCCTTTAAAGACCTGTTTCGCAGGTCCTTCTAAAAAAATATTTTTATAGCCGGTTCCATTTCGCATAAAAGACACCTTTAATGTTCCACCTGGAGTATGTAACTCAATATCATTCATATCTGTATCTCCGGTATAATTCATTGCCAATGCTACAGCAGTTACACCTGTTCCGCAGGAAAAAGTTTCATCTTCTACTCCCCTTTCATAAGTTCGAACTGAAAAAATGTCAGCTTCTTCTTTTTTTACAAAATTTATATTGCTTCCTTTTTCCCCATATTTTCCGTAACGCAGTTTTGCTCCGTTACTTTTAACATCAAATTCTTTAAGATTATCCGTCTTCTGTACATGGTGCGGTGAGCCCGTATCTAAAAAAACATAATTATCAAATACTTCAACTTTAGGAACATCCTGCATTTGTAAGCTTATTATATCTTTATTTATTTTTGCAAAGTGCAACCCATCAACAGCATTAAAAGTAGTTTCCGTATCAATGATCCCCAAAAAACCGGCAAAGGCTACTATACACCTTCCCCCATTGCCACACATAGTTCCTTCGTTACCATCGGCATTATAATACACCATTTTAAAATCAGCTTCATTATCCTCTTCAAGAAGTATAAGTCCATCGGCTCCAACACCAAATCTCCTGTCGCATAGGAAATTAATCAATTTGGCATTGTTTTTGGGAAAAATATAATGACGGTTGTCTATGATGACAAAATCGTTGCCTGTTCCCTGGTATTTATAAAAATTTAATAACATTTACTGATATTTTAACCACAAATATACGACATGTAATATTAATTTTACGATTGTTAAAGTGTGGTTAAAGTTGCAAAGCGCAGGCAATAAACTATTAAATTTAATTGTTTAATCTTTATAAAAAATAATTGAAGATGAAGAAATTTACAAGCTTATTACTAATATCTCTTTTGAGTGGTATAATAACTTTAGGGGCCTACAAATTGTTTTTTGAAAAAGATGTATACATTGTTGATCAAAAACAAGCACAACCTAATTTTGTGGCTACCAACTTTTATACAACACCTATAGCAGCTGAAAATACAGTGGATTTTACCGTTGCAGCCGAAACAACTGTACACGCGGTTGTACACGTTAAAAACCTGACAATAAGTACAGGGCCTTCAAACATATTTGAATTCTTTTACGGCGGTGGTGGGGCGCAGAAAGCTCAGATAGGTAGTGGTTCAGGGGTTATTATATCACCTGATGGTTATGTGGTAACAAATAACCATGTTATTGCTAATTCATCAGAACTACAGGTAACCTTAAACAATAACAGAACTTACAAAGCAACTTTAGTAGGTACTGATCCTGAAACCGATATAGCCTTACTAAAAATTGAGACCGATGATAAACTCCCTTATCTTATTTTCGGGGATTCCGATAATATAAAATTGGGAGAATGGGTGCTGGCAGTAGGTAATCCCTTTAACTTAACATCTACGGTTACTGCAGGGATCATTAGTGCCAAAGCAAGGGATTTAAATGCGAGGGATAATAATTATCAATCATTTATACAGACCGATGCTGCAGTTAACCCCGGAAATAGTGGTGGTGCATTGGTAAATACAGCCGGACAACTAATAGGAATAAATACGGCAATTACATCACAAACTGGTTCTTTTATAGGGTACTCATTTGCTGTGCCCAGTAATATAACCAAAAAGGTAGTAGAAGACATTCTGGAATATGGTAGTGTGCAGGCTGGTGTACTGGGAATAAAAGGATCAGAATTAAATTCCTATAATTCAACAGAACTTGGAATAAACGAAACCGAAGGTTTTTATGTGGATAGTGTCTTTGAAGATTCTGGGGCTGCGGAAGCCGGTTTGGAAAAAGGGGATATTATCAAAAAACTGGACAACATTAAGATATCTAAATTTTCGGATTTAAGTGGCTATTTAAAAACCAAAAGGCCGGATGATGTAGTGAAGGTAACTGTTTTACGAAACGGAAAACCTAAAGTTATTCCTGTAACTATCTATAAAAATCAATCTTATAGAATCGATTTATTAGGTATTTCAGTTAAAAACCTCTCTAAAGAAGATAAGAAAAAGATGAAAAATGAGGGTGGGGTTAAAATTGTTGAATCTGCTCACAGCATGGGAAGGTATGATCTTTTAGGGAAAATAATCGTTGAAATTAATGACGAAAGTGTTGAAAATATTGAAGATGCTAAGCAAGCTATGTCCCAAGCGGACAGATATGATAGGTTAAGTATCGTCTTAATTAACGAATCCGGTGAAAGAGAACGACTTATTTTTCAATAAAATCACTATTATTTAATAACTTTACAGTCTGTTGTACCAACAACAGGCTTTTTTTATACAATAATAACACAAAAAATTTCGTTACCAACGTATAATCCAAACCAGAAATACCCATGTCAAAAATTATTTTTAAATATTTAAGTTTAGTTCTGTTTCTTTTTTTATTTAATGTAAATGCGCAAACTGAACAACCTGAACCCTCTTTAACCGATAGTAATTTAGAAGGTCAGTTTGAATTTATTTATAATAAATCCAGTAATTACCAGGAATACAAAGTTGTTAAAAGGGTTTGGCTGGATCAATTACGAAATAATATATTGGATTCTGTTGCAAGCGTCGAAGAAATGCTGGCCACATCACAAAAACTTACTGAAGCCCAAAATAATGAAATTACTTCATTAAAAAACTCCTTAGACGAAACAAACAATAACCTTACCACAGTAAGTGAAGAGAAAGACAGTATCACTTTTTTAGGTGCACAAATAGAAAAATCCGCCTACAAAACGATTATGTGGAGTATCGTATTACTCCTGGCCCTTATAATTTTGTTTTTAGCTTATAAATTTAAAAATGCAAATACTATAACCCGTGAAGCCAAAAAAACATTGGTAGAAGTAGAAGAAGAATATGAGGATTATCGAAGAAAAGCCCTGGAAAGAGAACAAAAAGTCAGAAGACAACTCCAGGACGAAATTAATAAACAAAAAATAGCAAAACCTAAATAAAAAACTATCCGGAAACGCATAATTCGCGAGGTAAAACCTCAAAGAATTAATTTAAGTAAAAACGTTAATAGTTTACTCAAAAAAGAACTCCAGAACAAGGGGTTCTTTTTATTTTGTATCAAATCTGAGTGTGGAATGACTAAAAAAAGAAAAACCATATACATTGTTGCGGTAGTGGTAGTTGTGCTTATTGTATTAAGGTTATTGCTCCCTGGCTTTGTGAAAGATTATGTAAATAAAACACTACAGGAAATACCGGGTTATTGGGGCGAAGTAGAAGACATAGACATAAGCCTTATACGCGGAGCATATGTTATTAAAGGTCTAAAATTAGATAAGGTAAACGATAAAGAGAAAAACATACCCTTTTTAAATTTCCCTAAAACAGACATTTCTATACATTGGAAGTCCATATTTCGAGGCAAAATAGTTAGTGAGATTTATATGGATAATCCGGAAATTACACTCATTTTTGAAGAACATGCAAAAGAACATGTTAGCGATACTTTACAAGAACCAACTTCTGATGATTGGAGTGAAGCTCTAACCGACCTGGTGCCTATAAAAATAAACAGATTAGAAATTGACAGCGGAAAATTCAGATTTTTACAATTTACTGAAAGCCCGGATATAGATCTTTATATTGACCAAATTTATCTAACAGCCACTAACTTAAGAAATGTGGTAGAAGAAGATAAAAAATTACCTTCTACAGTAAGTGCAACTGCCGTGAGCATTGGCCAGGGAAAAGTAGCCTTGGATGGCAGAATGGATCTGGTTCAGAAAATCCCGGATATTGATATGGATTTTTCGTTGGAAAAAGCTGATGTAACTGCTTTAAATCCGTTTACACTGGCATATGCTAAAATAGATTTTGAACGGGGCCAATTTGATTTGTATAGTGAAGTTGTTATTAATGATGGTTATTTTGAAGGTTATTTTAAACCCATATTAACCGATGTGAAAATATTGGATTCGTTTAAAAAGGAAAATAGTAGTATTTTTAAAAAACTATGGGAAGGTTTTGTCGGTTTCTTCAAGTTTATATTTAAAAATCAGAAAAAAGATACCTTAGCCACAAGAATTCCAGTGGAGGGAGATCTTAACAATGTTGACGCCAGTATATGGGCTACCATAGGCGGTATTTTGCGGAATGCATTTATTGAAGCTTTTAAAGGTGAAGTTGATGAGACTCTCGAATTTGATGAAGCTTTTGATGAAGGTTTTGATGAAGGTTTTGATGAATCTGAAGAAACAAACAAAGATTGAATTTTATTATTAATATCATTAAATTACGAGAACAAGTGTTACAAATAACTAAAACATATTAAAGTGCATACTTTTAGTTATTTTTGTGACCAAAAAGGAATAATGCGCATCGATATTATAACTGTACTTCCGGAATTAATTAAAAGTCCGTTTGAAGCTTCTATCTTGAAAAGAGCGGTTGAAAAGGGATTGGTAGAAATTCATTTTCATAATTTAAGGGATTATACCACCGGCAACTATAAAACAGTAGATGACTATCAGTTTGGTGGTGGTGCAGGTATGGTTATGCTAATAGAGCCTATTGATAAATGCATTACTAAGCTTACATCTGAGAGAACATATGATGAGGTAATTTACATGACTCCTGACGGAGAGAGGTTAAATCAAAAAATTGCCAATACACTATCCTTAAAAGGCAATCTTATTATTTTATGTGGACATTATAAGGGAGTGGACCAGCGTGTGAGAGATCATTTTATAACCAGAGAGATTTCTATTGGTGATTATGTACTTTCAGGGGGGGAATTGGGTGCTGCTGTTCTATGTGATACCATAATAAGATTACTACCCGGAGTTTTAAATAACGAAACCTCTGCCCTTACAGATTCATTCCAGGATAACTTGCTGGCCCCACCGGTATATACGCGTCCGGCTGAATACAACGGATGGAAAGTACCCGATATACTACTGGGCGGAAATTTTGGTGAAATAGAAAAATGGAGAGAAAACAAAGCTTATGAAAGAACAAAAGAACTTAGGCCCGACTTATTGGAAGATTAATCTTTGATCCAATTCTAAGCTACTTTAATTATGTAACTGATACACTCTTATTAAATATAAACATTCATGTAATAGCGGCGAAAAAAATATTGAGCTTAAATCACTGATTTATCAGCAAATAAAAAAATAAACTACCCAAAGCACTATCTAAAATAATTATATAAAAAACATAACATATTAATTGCAATTAATCAATTATTAGTTACTTTTGCAGTGCAATTTAGGTTAACCTCTGGCGAAAATCGTGAATGTTGATTTAAATAAACTCAAAAAATATTAAAATGGAATCTTTAGTAAAATTTGTTCAGGACGAATTTATAACAAAAAAAGAATTCCCGGAATTTTCCGCCGGTGATACAATTACAGTTTATTACGAAATTAAAGAAGGTGAAAAGACACGTACTCAGTTCTTTAGAGGCGTGGTAATACAAAGAAGAGGCAGTGGTGCTTCCGAAACATTTACAATCCGAAAAATGTCCGGTACTGTTGGCGTAGAACGTATATTCCCTATTAATATGCCAGCACTTCAAAAAATAGAGATCAACAAAAAAGGTAGTGTTCGTAGGGCACGTATTTTCTATTTTAGAGGACTCACTGGTAAAAAAGCCAGAATTAAAGAAGGAAATAAAAGATAATACTTCAAATAAAATATATAAAAAAGCATTTACCTCTAAGGTGAATGCTTTTTTTATTAACAATTGTTTATAAAGTGTGTTTGTAAAATGTTAATTACTAGAGCCTAAATAAGTTTTAAAATATACCTTCTTCTACTATATTTGAAATTCAATAACTGAAATAAAGTATAAGTTTAGTAACTTACATTCAAGCGTTCTTAAAGTTAATGTTTAATAGTCATTCAAACTGCTAAAAATAAAAATGAAAGTTTTTATATTAAGCAGGTAGATTATTAAACAAATGGTATCTTATTTTGACTGAACTACATTCAGGAAAAATAGATGCCTTGAAATAATGAAACACAATAGCAACCGGAGTTTGCAGTCTTAATTAAATGTTAAGAAAGTAGATTTTGTTACATTATTTCTTGAAAGCCATATCAAACGTAAAATATTACATTTGATATGGCTTTTGTTTTTTTACTATCCCATAAAACACAGGTTTTGAATGCTCATATCTTGTTTTAAAGAATTATTAAATCGTATATTTGCGCAGTTTAAAAAAGATACTTATTCAATGGCACAAAATCAGAAAATATTTTACACAAAAACTGATGAAGCTCCGGCACTTGCTACGTATTCATGGTTAGCAATAGTTAAAGCATTTACTTCTACTTCAGGAATTAATATTGAAACAAAAGATATTTCCCTTGCCAGTAGAATTTTGGCTAATTTTCCGGAAAATTTAGCAGATAATCAAAAAGTTTCAAATACACTGTCTGAATTAGGAGAGTTAGTAAAAAAACCCGAAGCTAATATTATTAAATTACCCAATATAAGCGCTTCAATACCTCAGTTAAAAGATGCCATAAAGGAACTTCAGTCGAAAGAATATAATATCCCCAATTATCCCGATGAACCTAAAAATGATATTGAAAAAGAAATAAAATCCAGGTACGATAAAATCAAAGGAAGTGCGGTTAATCCAGTATTAAGAGAAGGGAATTCAGACAGAAGGGCGCCAAAAGCTGTAAAGAACTATGCTAAAAAAAATCCGCATAGTATGGGTAAATGGTCGTCTGATTCTAAATCACATGTTGCTACAATGAGTAACGGTGATTTCAGGTCTAATGAAAAATCATTAACCATCTCAAAAGCACAGAATCTGAAAATAGAATTGGTAAAGGATAATGGCCCGAAAGAAATTTTAAAAGATAATCTGAAGGTCATAGAAGGAGAAATTATTGATGCTACAACTATGAGTAAAAAAGCATTAATATCATTTCTTGATAATCAAATTGCCGACGCTAAAGATCAAGATGTGCTGTTTTCTTTGCATATGAAAGCAACAATGATGAAGGTCTCGGATCCCATCATTTTTGGCCACGCAGTTAAAATTTTTTTTAAAGACTTATTCTTAAAGCACGAATCCCTTTTTAAAGAGATTGGTGTAGAAGAAAACAATGGCTTTGGTAATATAATAGATAAACTTGAGAACTTACCTGTCGATAAACGAACAGAAATAGAAGCAGATATTAAGAATATTTTTGAAAACAGGCCTAAACTGGCTATGGTAAACTCTGATAAAGGTATAACTAACCTTCATGTTCCGAGTGATATCATTATTGATGCATCTATGCCTGCTATGATCCGAAATTCAGGGCAAATGTGGAATGCAGAAGGTAAAAGTCAGGACACTAAAGCTGTTATACCGGACAGCAGTTATGCGGGTATATACCAGGCAACTATTGATTTTTGTAAAGAATACGGTGCTTTTGATCCTACCACTATGGGCACTGTTCCCAATGTAGGTTTAATGGCTCAAAAAGCAGAAGAATATGGCTCACATGATAAAACCTTCGAAATATCCGCAAACGGTACTGTTCAGGTAACAGACGAGGAGGGTAATGTTTTATTAGCGCACAAAGTAGAAGAAGGTGATATATGGCGAATGTGCCAGGTAAAAGATCTTCCCGTGCAGGACTGGATTAAATTGGCTGTATCAAGGGCAAGAGCTACAGGAATACCTGCAATTTTCTGGTTAGATAAAAACAGGGCTCATGATGCTGAATTAATAAAAAAAGTAAATAAATATCTTCCGGATCATGATACCAACGGATTGGATATTCGTATAATGTCGCCCGAAGAGGCTACTTATTTTACATTAAAAAGAATAAAAGAAGGCAAAGATACCATTTCAGTTACCGGTAACGTTTTGAGGGATTACCTTACTGACCTCTTCCCTATCCTGGAAGTAGGTACCAGTGCCAAAATGCTCTCTATAGTGCCCCTCATGAATGGTGGTGGACTATTTGAAACCGGAGCCGGAGGTTCCGCACCAAAGCACGTTCAGCAATTTCTTGAAGAGGGCCACTTAAGATGGGATTCATTAGGTGAATTTCTTGCACTTGCTGTTTCTCTTGAGCATTACGGACAAACAAATAACAATAAAAAGGCACTTGTTTTAGCAGAGACTCTGGACAGTGCCACCGAACTATTTTTGGAAAATGATAAATCACCTTCGAGAAAAGTGGGTGAACTGGATACCAGAGGAAGCCACTTTTATTTAAGTTTTTACTGGGCGAAGGAATTAGCTAATCAAACGGGCAATTCAGAACTAAAAGCTACTTTTAATTCCATACATGAACAACTTAAAAAAAATGAAGCTAAAATTCTTGAAGAATTAAATAATGCCCAGGGACGACCCGTGGAAATAGGTGGTTACTATCTTCCTGATGAAGAAAAAACGGCCGCTGCCATGAATCCCAGCAAAACGTTTAATACAATACTGAAAAGTATATAATAAGCTTAAAATATAGTTAAAACCCTCTTTTTGAGGGTTTTTTTATTATATAAAACTTAATTTATTATTTTATTATAATACTTTTATGCAACCTTATTAACCGAATAATTGTCTATGACAATAACATTATAAGAACTAACGAAAAATGCCAATAAACACAAAGGCTTTTCTAGCTATTTTTTTTTTCTCTTTTTATTGTTTTTCGCAGCAAAAATATACATTAAGTGGTACAATTACTGAAGTGGCAGGAAATGAAACCCTGATTGGTGTTAACATCATTATTTCAGAACTCAATACAGGCACTACTACAAATGAGTACGGATTCTACTCCATTACGTTACCAGAGGGCACTTATCAGGTTCAAATAAGTTATTTAGGTTATCAGGATATTATTCAAACTATTGAGTTAAATAGTAATACAAAAGCAAATTTTCAGATGCAAGAGGCTAGTGAAGAGCTTTCTGAAGTTGTTTTAGTTGAAAATATAGAAAAATTGAATATTAGGAGTGCTCAAATGAGTACAACTACTCTTAAAGCTGAAACTATTAAACAAATTCCGGTGGTACTAGGAGAAGCTGATATCATAAAATCAATTTTATTATTTCCGGGTGTTACAAGTGCCGGGGAGGCAGCTTCAGGGTTTAATGTTCGCGGCGGATCGGCTGACCAGAATTTAATACTGCTTGATGAAGCTATTATTTTTAACTCTTCTCATTTGTTTGGCTTTTTTTCAGTATTTAATCCGGATGCTATAAAAGATATTAAACTTTATAAAGGTGGTATTCCTGCCCGCTATGGTGGACGTGTCTCTTCTGTTTTAGATATTTACCAGAAGGATGGGAACAGCAACTCCTTTCATATAAATGGCGGTATAGGCGCAGTTGCATCACGCATACTAGCCGAAGGGCCTATTGTAAAAGATAAGGGTTCTTTTTTAGTTGGTGGCAGAAGTTCCTATGCACATTTATTTTTAAAACTCGCTGATAATGAAAATTCGGCATATTTCTATGATCTGAATACTAAATTAAGTTATAAATTAAATGAAAACAATAATTTATACCTCTCTGGTTACTTTGGACGTGATGTTTTTAACATAAGTGATATTTTCAACAGTTCTTATGGTAATGCTGTTTTAAATCTCAGGTGGAATCATTTATTCTCTGATAAACTTTTTTCAAATCTTTCCCTTATTTACAGTGATTACTTTTATGGTCTAACATTAGATTTTGTTGGGTTTGACTGGAATTCAGGCATTACAAATTTTAACCTGAAATATGACCTTAAATATTATATCACAGACGATTTTCAACTTAATTTCGGCCTTAGTAACATCTACTATAAGTTTAATCCGGGAGAAATAAAACCAACAAGCTCAAACTCAGGCATTAATTATTTTAAATTATTCGATAAATATGCAAATGAAGCCGCCTTGTATGTAGATGCTGAACATAATGTATCTGATAAAATTTCTCTGGGGTATGGATTAAGGCTGAGCAAATTCAATAGATTAGGCCAGGACGAAATAAATATCTATGAAAATAATAATCCTGTTCTTTATAATGAAGAGCTGGGGATTTATGAAAAGGCAGACCCAATAGCAACAGAATCTGTTAGTAGAAAAAAAACTATAAAAGACTTCACCAATTTAGAACCCCGTTTTTCTGTTTCTTATTTATTAGATGATTCACAATCCGTTAAGGCCAGTTATAACAGAATGAGTCAATACTTGCATCTCATCACAAATACCAGTTCTCCTACCCCATTAGATGTATGGACTCCAAGTGGTGAGTTTATAAAACCTCAGATCCTGGACCAATATGCTATTGGCTACTTTAAAACTTTTGACAAATATTCACTAGAAACAGAAGTTTTTTATAAAAATATAAAAAACAGGATCGATTATATTGATGGTGCAGATCTTATAGCTAATAATGCTATTGAACAAATTATACTTAACGGAAAAGCACGAGCTTATGGGTTAGAATTTTTACTTCGTAAGAATGAAGGTAAATTTCAGGGATGGTTAGCTTATACACTTTCAAGGTCCGAACAAAGAACTCCGGGTAGAAATGAAACCGAACCCGGAATAAATAATGGGGAATGGTATAAAACACCGTATGATAAAACGCATGACGTCTCTGTCTCTACCTCCTATGAAGCAAATAAAAAATGGAAGTTTAGCAGTAATTTTATATTTCAGACCGGGCAACCTACCACGTTTCCAAATGGCCAATACATATATGAAAATATAAGTGTTCCCAGCTATGGGTTAAGAAATGAAAATAGATTACCTCTATTTCACAGACTTGACATCTCTGCTATCTATACCCCTAAACCGGAAAAGAGAAAAGGATGGCAGGGTGAATGGGTTTTTAGTATTTATAATGTATATAACCGGAAAAATGCAGCATCAATTTCGTTTAGAAAAAATGAAGACACACTTCAAAATGAAGCAGTGAGGTTATCTATTTTTGGAATCATACCATCAGTTACTTACAATTTTAGATTTTAAATTATGGCAAAAAAAATAATCATCATTGTAATCATGACATTTATTTGCACATCCTGTGAAGATGTTATAGATGTAGATTTAGAAACTTCAGAACCACGTTTGGTTGTAGAGGCTTCTATAAATTGGATAAAAAATACAGCAGGTAATACTCAACAAATAAAATTAACCAAAACTACATCGTATTTTGACACCTCCGTACTAACTGTAAATGGCGCCACAGTTACCATAACTGATGATGACAATAATACATTTCTATTCACTGAAAGAGAAGCGACCGGTATTTATGAAACTCAAAATTTTATTCCTGTACTGAATAAAAGATATTACTTAACTATAGAATACGAAGGAGAAACCTATACCGGAAATGAAGTTTTAGTGCCTGTTGTTGAAATAGAAGATGCAGAACAAGGTATAGCTCCGGGCTTTTCAGAAGATGAAATAGAAATAAAAGCCTATTTTACAGATCCTGCTGATACTGAAAATTATTATCTATACAGTTTTGAAGTCTCTAATAAGTATACTCTGGATGTATATAAAGATGAATTCTTTAATGGAAATAGAATTTTTGCTTATTACAGTAATGATGAACTTGAGCCTAATGACGAAGTAATAATCCATGGTTATGGTATTTCTGAAAGATATTATAATTATATGTTTACTTTATTATCACAAACCAGTGATCAGGGAGGTGGTCCTTTTGAAACACAGCCAGCTACAGTAAGAGGAAATATTGTAAATGAAACTAATTCTGAAAATTTTGCTTTTGGCTATTTTAGGCTTTCAGAAGTCGATGAATTTATTTATATTGTAAGATAAAAGTTCATATTTAAATAAATGAGTTTTACTAAAACTACAGAACAAAATTCACTGTATGACGACCTTGAAAAAAAGGATATCAAACAACTTTTAACTCACATTAACACTGAGGATAAAACCGTGCCTCTGGCCGTTGAAAAAGTGATCCCTCAAATAGAAAAACTCACCGAACAAGTAATTAAAAAATTAGAAGATGGAGGCAGGTTGTTTTATATTGGCGCAGGAACAAGTGGGCGGTTAGGTATAGTTGATGCATCTGAATGTCCACCTACATTTGGTGTTTCTCATGACATGGTTCTCGGTTTAATTGCCGGTGGAGATTTTGCCATAAGAAAAGCCGTCGAGTTTGCCGAAGATTCAAGTGAGCAAGGTTGGAAAGATTTGCAAAAACATAATATTTCAGATAAAGATATTGTTATAGGTATTGCTGCTTCCGGAACTACTCCTTACGTAGTTGGTGCATTAGATAAATGTAATAGAAATTATGTAGTAACCGGTTGTATTACTTGTAATGAAGGTAGTCCTCTGGCAAATACAGCAAAATTCCCGGTTGTGGTAGTGGTGGGTCCTGAATTTGTAACGGGAAGTTCAAGAATGAAAGCGGGAACGGCTCAAAAATTAGTACTTAACATGATCTCTACAACCACAATGATAAAATTAGGCCATGTAAAAGGAAACAAGATGGTTGACATGAGATTAAGCAATGACAAACTTGTAGACAGGGGAATAAAAATGATCATGGATGAGTTGAAAGTAAACCAGACAATAGCTGTAGAACTTTTAAGTCAATATAAAAACGTACGGAAAGCCATAAATGCTTATCATGAAAAAAACAAGTAAGGAATTATTTTTCAAAAGTCTTAAATACTTTTCTATTACTGCTATGTTAATGTTTTTAGCCCCTTTTATTATTTACCAGGCGTTTAAAAATCAAGAACACTCGTATTATATGCCCGTATTAATAATTGGCCTGGTTATGGCCATAGCTGCCATAGGTTTAGGGTTTTACAGTATAAAAATTATCCTTAATTCAATTTTTTATAAAGAATAACTCATATAATTTTCTAAACCTTATTAGTTAATAGCAAAAAACCCATTATTTTTGCTGCATGCCGAGAAAAAACAAAAAACAATCTTTATTTTTTGAAAATATAGAGGTGACTGATGCGGGCGCTAAAGGAAAAAGCATAGCAAAAGCCCCTGACGGTCGTGTCATTTTTTTATCAAACGCTATACCTGGTGATGTTGTAGACATTAAAACACTAAAAAAGAAAAAATCATTTTTTGAAGGCACCGTAACTAAATTCCATAAGCTATCAGACAAACGAGCATTGCCTGTTTGTGAGCATTTTGGAGTTTGCGGGGGTTGTAAATGGCAACACATGAGTTATCAAAGCCAACTTTTCTATAAACAAAAAGAAGTTGAAAATAATTTGTTGAGAATAGGAAAAGTAGAACTCCCTGAAATAATGCCAATTATTGGTTCTAAAAGAGAATACTTCTATAGAAATAAAATGGAATTTTCATTTTCTGACAGTCGTTGGCTAACTGCAGATGAAATCAGAAAAAGTGAAGAAATAAAAGATAAAAATGCATTGGGATTTCATATTCCTGGTATGTGGGATAAAATTATCGATATAAAAAAATGTCACTTACAAGAAGATCCATCTAATCAAATTCGTGTTCTAATTAAAAAATTTGCAGACGATAATAATCTTGCTTTTTTTAATCCCAAAAATCAAACCGGATTACTGAGAACTTTAATGATCCGTACATCATCAACCGGAGAAATAATGGTGCTCATCCAGTTTTTCGATCATGATAAAATAAAACGCGAATTACTTTTAGATTATATAATTTCTCAATTTCCTGATATGACCTCACTACAGTACGTAATAAATCAAAAATCCAACGATACTATTTATGATCAGGAAGTAGTTTGCTATTATGGCAGGGAGTACATTTTTGAGGAAATGGAGGGTTTGAAATTTAAAATCAACGCCAAATCATTTTATCAAACTAATTCAGAACAAGCTTACATTCTTTATAAAGTTACCCGTGAGTTCGCAGACTTAAAAGGCAATGAAATTGTATATGATTTATACACAGGGACAGGAACCATTGCTCAGTTTATTTCAAAGAAAGCAAAAAAAGTTGTGGGTATTGAAGCAGTTCCGGAAGCTATTGCTGATGCTAAAACAAATGCACAATTTAATAATATTAATAACGTTGACTTTTTTGCCGGAGACATGAAAAATGTTTTTAATGATACATTTATCAAAGAGAATGGAACTCCGGATGTTATTGTAACTGATCCTCCAAGAGATGGGATGCATAAAGATGTTGTAAAACAAATACTCAATATTGCTCCAAAAAAAATAGTGTATGTCAGTTGTAATAGTGCAACACAGGCAAGAGATATCGCTTTGATGGATCAATATTATAAAGTTTCCAAGATACAACCTGTAGATATGTTTCCGCAAACCCACCATGTAGAAAATGTTGTACTTTTGGAAAAGAGATAAAAAAATGAAAAAAATATTAATTTTAATTTCAGCAGGGCTCATTCTTTTTATAACTATGTTAAGTTGTGAAAAAGATGATATATGCCCCCCGGAAGTTTTAACGACTCCCCATCTCATTATAACATTTCATGATATTATAAATCGCGAAGAAAGAAAAGCTGTGCCTAGTTTAAGGATTATAGGAGAAGATAACAATACCCGAGTAAATACTTTTGAGGATAGAGTAAGTGCCGGCTTGGATTCAATTGCACTCCCCTTAAAGGTTTATTCAACCACAAGCAGCTTTATTTTTATTAGCAACTCTGCCAGTGAAGATGATATTGAAACCGGAAATGCAGATATTGTAACCTTTAACTATGATAATACCGAAGTTTTTATTTCGCGGGGATGTGGTTATGCAAACACCTATGAAAATTTAGTAGGTACATTTGAAGAAGGTAGTGACGGTGAACGTTGGATAATTTCCCTGGATGTAGAAAATTCTACTGTAGATAATCAAAATGCAGCACATGTTAAAATATACCATTAGCACAGTTTTATTCCTACTATCATTATTCTCCTTCTCACAAGAAAAAGATAGCATCGGACAGGATCAGATAATTGATTCTTTACCTGCAAAGGTCTATAAACAAAAGTACGGACTTCGGGTTGGTATTGATTTAAGCAAGCCAATTCGCACATATTTTAATGACGATTACAAAGGATTTGAAATTGTTGGTGATTTCAGGATTTCACAAAAACTCTATATTGCCGCAGAATTAGGTACAGAAGAGAAAACAAGTCAGGAAGATCTGTATAATTTCACTACAACAGGAAGCTATATAAAGGCAGGGGTAGATATAAACACCTATGAAAACTGGTATGGGATGGAAAACCTCATTACTCTCGGTTTAAGAGGAGCCACAAGTACTTTTAAGCAACAAGTAAACGAATATAGAATATATAATATCAATCCCTTTTGGGGAGAAGGTGAGTTATTAGGAACAAATCCTGATATACTTGGTGAAAAAGATGGATTGTCCGCAGTTTGGCTAGAACTTGTTTTAGGTTTAAAAGCCGAGATGTTTAACAATTTATATATAGGGGGTAGCATCCGTTTAAACTATCTCTTGTCTAACAATGAAGTTGATAATTTTAGAAATCTTTATGTTCCCGGTTTTAATAAAGTAACAGATGATAGTAAATTTGGTGTTGGATATAATTATTCAATAACCTATTTAATCCCTATCTTCCAAAAGAATAAAAAACCAAAAAAGGAAAAAGAAGAAATAATTGAAGATGAATTAATTGAGGAAAATTAATCTACATTTTTTACTCCTTTTAAAAATATCCATTTCATTTTTATCTTATCGCCTGAGTCTTCTTTTACAACTGCAAACTTAGGCGCCAGTATAATTGTAGTCAGACCAACGGCTAAAAGAGTTATTAAATTATCAACAGGATAAAAATAACTTATAGCCATTCTGATCAACAAAAAGAAAAAAACAAACCCTATAAAGGCGTATTCAGAAGTAACATAAACACTTGATTATCAGTAAAATAATTCGTATTTTAGATAAAACAAAACCCCGAAAAAGAGTCTGTAGCTCAAAAATCGGGGTTTTATCATAAAATATGTATGTACAATATACGCAGATT